>NZ_JAOQKJ010000006.1:0-80582 GCF_025567405.1 Suilimivivens aceti
AATATTTTTTAAATTGTTCCAGCTGCTTTACTGACTTGATCGGCTGTGTTGTACTCATAAAATCTTTTCTCCTTTCAGGCATACTGCCAATGTCCATTCTCCGGACAGAACACGGATATTGCAAACAATTTACTGGAGCAAGAATGAAACATTTGATTACAGAATGTTTCATTTTTAAAAAGGAAAGCAGGGAGGCTTGGCTGGAGGCTTTAGGTCCATGGAGCAGCAAAGCAGGATACCAGCAGACAGGGAGGTTAAGGATGTTAAGACTGACAGTAAGCACAGAAGAATATCTGATGATCGGTGACAACGTGAAGATCGTGTTCCTTGGCGGAACGAAGAACCATCTCCGCATCATGGTGGATGCACCGAAGGACGTGAATATCGTCAGAAGCACCGTACTGGAGAACAGGGTCACAGATCCGGAGGAGAAGGCAAAGCTTCCTAAATACTATGCCGAGCCGGAAACGGATTCTAAGTACCTGAAAAAGAAAAAGTCCAGAGTCGTCATTACCCACGGCAATCTGGAGGACTGAGCAAGGTAATAACCGGAGGCTTTGAATGCCATAAGGCAGGGCCCGTCTTTGAAGTTCGGGTTTCCGGTTACTATAAAAAAAGCAACAAAAAAAACAAATAACAAAGTAACTGACGCAAACGGATTTGCGCAGAAATACAAGGAGGTAACTATTATGGTAGTACAACACAATTTAACAGCAATGAACTCTAACAGAATGTTAGGACTCACAACCAAGACCCAGGCAAAGTCCACCGAGAAGCTTTCATCCGGTTATAAGATCAACCGTGCAGCAGATGATGCAGCTGGTCTGTCCATCAGTGAGAAGATGAGAAAGCAGATCAGAGGTCTGACACAGGCTTCCCTGAACGCACAGGATGGTATCAGTGCAGTACAGACTGCTGAAGGTGCCCTGAATGAAGTTCAGGATATGCTGCAGAGAATGAATGAGCTGGCTGTTAAGTCTGCAAACGGTACCAACAGTGAGGATGACAGAAGTTATATCCAGAACGAAATCGATCAGCTGACCACTGAAATTGACCGTGTTGCAGAAACCACAAAGTTCAATGAAACATACCTGCTGAAGGGTGATAAAACTGCGGATAAAAAGAATATTTATTCTTATGGATCGTTTACAAATAAGGCAGCAACTTTCACGGCAGGTGCTGATGGAGCAAGTGGAGCAAAATTGAAAATTACTCTCACTGATCCCACTACTGCAGATACAGCAACATTACAGAATGAGGTAATGAATGCATTGGCAAATAAAGGAGCATCAATTTCTATCGAAAAGGGCCAAACAACGGGTAAAGTTGCTGGCTTGGAGGGATTTGAAGTTGATACAAACGGTAATGTCAAAAAAGATGGTAAAGAAACCGGAGTTAAATTGGAAGTTGATGGTACTATCACCGCAGACACTGGTAAGGATCGTACAGAAACACTTACAATTGCGAGTGTAGACTCAGCAGCTAAGTCAGGACCTGCACAGTATTATGATAAGGATGGAAATAAAATTGCAGCTAACGCTTTAAGCAATTATGTTACCGGTGATAATGGCAAGGTGACACAGATTGCTGGTAAGAAGCTTTATGATGCTGCAGGAAATGAAGCTACTTTAGATGCAGCTGCTATTAAATCAGATGATGATGCACTGGTAGGTGCATTAACACTTACCCTTCATGTAGGTGCAGATGCTACTTCTAATAATCAGATTAGCGTAACTTTGGATGCTATGAGTGCTAAGGGGCTTGGCGTAAATGGATTAAAAGTTGATGGAACAGATGATAAAAATGCTCTTTCTGCAGTAGATACGATCAAGGAAGCGATTCAGAAGGTTTCCACACAGCGTTCAGCTCTTGGTGCTGCCCAGAACCGTCTTGAGCATACCATCAGCAACCTCGACAACGTAGTAGAGAATACCACCAGCGCAGAGAGCCAGATCCGTGATACCGATATGGCTACAGAGATGGTTAAGTACTCCAACAACAACATCCTGTCCCAGGCAGGTCAGGCTATGCTGGCTCAGGCTAATCAGTCTAACCAGGGCGTACTTTCCTTATTACAGTAATTTCTGTAAGAGTAAAATTGCAAAGATGAATTGTGAAGAAGAGGTCGGGTTTTCCGGCCTTTTCTCTTTTGAAGCGAAAGAAAAAGGGGCTGTGAAATAAGCCCCTTAAGCGGAGACGGAGGGATTCGAACCCTCGTGCCCCGGAGGGCTAACGCATTTCGAGTGCGCCCCGTTATGACCGCTTCGATACGTCTCCAACCTTTTTTATTATACTGAGTTACAGAAATGAAGTCAATGAAATAAATTCAGACTTCGGGCAGACTTCACAGCTATCAGGATTTCCAGAGTGACCGCAGCTTTTCCCAGATATAGACGATCCACGCAAACATATTACCACCTCCTGTTAATTCCTATTATATGCACATTCCGGCAGCATAACCGACAAGAAAGTGTGAAGCTATTTTGTTGTTATTCTGGCTGAAATTTTATATGATAAAAGTAGAAGAAGGGAGGTATTTTTATGCTTAAGGGCAAAACAGCAGTTGTAACAGGAGGAACCAGAGGAATTGGTTATGCGGTTGTGAAGAAGTACCTGGAGAACGGAGCACAGGTGATCCTTTTTGGATCGAGAAAGGAAACTGTGGAAAAAGCACTGCAGAAGCTGAAGGAAGAAAATCCGGACTGGCCGGTAGAAGGTGCATGGCCAGATCTGAAGGATCCGGAAGCAGTAAGGACAGAGATAGAAAGGATTCATCAGAAGTACAGAAGAATTGATATTCTGGTAAACAATGCAGGTGTTTCTGACCGAGTACCTACCATAGATTGTGATCCGGCTCATTTTGATGAGGTGATCGGTCTGAATGTAAATGCGATCTTCCATGCGGTACAGCCTGTGGTAAAGATCATGAAGGAGCAGGGCGGCGGCTGTATTCTGAATACCAGTTCTATGGTCAGTAAGTTTGGCCAGCCGTCAGGAGTCGCTTATCCGGCCAGCAAATTCGCAGTGAACGGGCTTACCATTTCTCTGGCAAGGGAGCTTGGTCCTTACCAGATCAGGGTAAATGCGGTGGCACCGGGAGTGACAAGAACAGATATGGTCGCAAGCCTTCCGGAGGAAATGATAAAGCCGCTGATTGACCGGATTCCTTTAAGAAGAGTTGGCGAGCCGGAGGATGTGGCCAATGCATTTCTGTTTCTTGCCAGTGATCTGGCAGCCTACGTGACAGGTGAGATCCTGTCCGTGGATGGTGCAGCGATGAGCTGATCTGCGACAGGGACATATTGGAACGATACCGACTATTTTTCGGTATGATCATTAAGAATGATTGCAAAGCAGTATATTTTATTTTATACTGATTACTGATAAACAGCAATCAAAGGAGGCAACAGATACATATGGTTCAGGTATTGGGCAGTGGTGCTTATCTTGTAAATGGAGTGGAGATCATTCCGGATGATGAGCAGGCAGGCGTAGCGCTGAAAGCAAAGACCGACAGAGAGATTTCAAAAGAAAGTGCCAGAAAGGGTACGATCGCTTATGGGATTCTGGAGGAGCATAATACTTCCGGAAATATGGGCAAGCTTAGGATTAAATTTGACAAGCTGACATCCCATGATATTACGTTTGTGGGAATTATCCAGACGGCAAGAGCTTCAGGCCTTACGAAATTCCCGATTCCCTATGTACTGACCAACTGTCATAATTCGCTTTGTGCGGTGGGTGGTACGATCAATGAAGATGATCATATGTTTGGACTGACCTGCGCAAAGAAGTATGGCGGTGTCTATGTACCTCCTCATCAGGCAGTCATCCATCAGTTTGCGAGAGAAATGCTGGCTGGCGGCGGCAAGATGATCTTGGGAAGTGATTCCCACACAAGATATGGTGCTCTTGGAACCATGGCCATGGGAGAAGGCGGACCGGAGCTGGTAAAGCAGCTTTTGTCACAGACCTATGACATTAACATGCCGGGTATCGTTGGTGTGTATCTGACCGGAGAGCCGAAGAAGGGTGTAGGTCCGCAGGACGTGGCACTTGCTATCATTGGTGAAGTATTTGCCAGTGGTTATGTAAAGAATAAGGTCATGGAATTTGTAGGTCCCGGTGTGGCTTCCTTAAGTGCAGATTTCAGGATCGGCATTGATGTCATGACGACAGAAACGACATGCCTGTCATCTATCTGGAAGACGGATGAGACCATTAAGGAGTTCTACGAGATCCATGGCAGAAGTGAAGAATATAAGGAATTAAATCCTGCAGATGTGGCATATTATGATGGTATGATCACGATCGATCTGGGAACCATTGAGCCCATGATCGCCATGCCGTTCCATCCGAGCAATACCTATACGATTGCAGAACTGAATGCCAATCTGATGGATATTTTAAATGATGTAGAGAAAAAGGCAGCCGTTTCTTTGGACGGTGCTGTACCGTATACCCTGAAGGATAAGGTAAGAAATGGCAGGTTCATGGTAGATCAGGGAATCATTGCAGGCTGTGCCGGCGGTGGATTTGAGAATATCTGTGCGGCGGCGGATATTATGAAAGGCAGCTACATCGGATCTGATGAATTTACCTTAAGCGTATACCCGGCTTCCATGCCAGTCTATATGGAGCTGATCAAAAATGGCTGTGCAGCGACACTGCTTGAGACAGGAGCTGTTTTGAAGACGGCATTCTGCGGTCCCTGCTTTGGCGCAGGAGATACACCGGCAAACAATGCGTTCAGTATCCGTCATTCCACAAGAAACTTCCCGAACAGAGAAGGCTCCAAGCTGCAGAGTGGACAGATCGCTTCCGTAGCACTGATGGATGCACGTTCCATTGCCGCAACAGCGGCAAATAAAGGTGTTCTGACACCGGCAACAGAGTTTGATGGCACGATCGGTAAATACAAATATCATTTTGATGCCAATATTTATAAGAACAGAGTCTTCGACTCCCAAGGCGTGGCAGATCCTTCAGTGGAGATCCATTTTGGACCCAATATCAAGGACTGGCCTGCTATGGAGGCACTCCCGGAGAACCTGGTGCTTCAGGTTGTTTCCGAGATCCATGACCCGGTAACCACCACAGATGAGCTGATTCCTTCCGGAGAAACCTCATCCTATCGTTCCAATCCTCTTGGACTTGCAGAGTTTACCCTTTCCAGAAAGGATCCTGCTTATGTGGGACTTGCCAAGGAGATCCAGAAGGCAGAGAAGGAAAGAGTACAGGGAGGACATCCCTGTCAGGCATTCCCGTATCTGAAAGAAGTCATGGGAACGATCAAAGAGCAGTTTGCAGAAGTAAATCATACCAACACAGGATTTGGCTCTACTATCTTTGCAGTAAAGCCAGGTGATGGTTCTGCCAGAGAGCAGGCGGCCTCCTGCCAGAAGGTGCTTGGCGGCTGGGCAAATATCGCCAATGAATATGCGACAAAGAGATATCGTTCCAACCTGATCAATTGGGGTATGCTTCCTTTCCTGATCCCTGAAGGAGAGCTGCCATTTACCAATAAGGATTTTCTGTTCTTCCCCGGCATCCGCAGTGCTGTAGAGGAGAAGGCAGAGGAGATCACAGGCTATACGGTAAAGAACGGCAGTATGAAAGCATTTACTGTGAGGCTTGGAGATCTTACAGATGAAGAACGGCAGATCATTCTGGATGGCTGCCTGATCAATTATAACCGCGTTAAATGAGTCAGTATAAAGGACAGTATTTTGAAAACGATTCAGAATACTGTCTTTTTTAGTATCTCTCCATGAATAAACAGGAAGTATCGGGTAAAACTATCCATAGAACAATGAATTTCATCAACCGGATGGAAAAGGAATGGAGAGATAGAAAATGAAAAGGAAAATAAGAAGAAAAGGTCTGCTGAAGGAACGGATCGCCATGGCAGTCTGTGCTGTTACGGTGCTTGGGGTATTAACAGCCACAGGCTTGTGGATGAAGGACAGTACTTCCACGCAGGACCGTGGATATGTTGTGGACTTAAGTGAAATGGAAAACGGAGCGGCAAATGATACTGGGGATGAGATCAGGGCGATCCAGCATGTGCAGGAACAGGAGGTGACGGGAGACGACCTTGATTATGATCCATATTTTCAGGAAACAGGGTCGCAGAACGTGGAGAATCCGGATGGGTCTGTAAGTGAGAGTATGTCAGCATCACCGGCAGAGGATGTGGCAGCAGGAGAAAAGCTGCCTGAAGATGCGGCAGAAAAGGAAGGAACAGGCACGAAAGCTCAGGAAACAGATGCACCAGCAATCTCCACGGCCATGCAGCCGACTCTTTCCTTTGGAGATACGGATACTCTTGTCTGGCCGGTCGTAGGAAACGTGCTGATCAATTACAGTATGGACAAGACCGTGTATTTCCCGACACTGGATCAGTACAAATATAACCCGGCTATTGTAATCGCTGCAAATGAGGGAGACATGATCACGGCAGCGGCAGCGGGTAAAGTGACAAGTGTATTTGAGGATCCGCAGATCGGGCAGGCGGTTACTATGGATCTTGGTAATGGATATGAGATCACCTACGGACAGCTTAAGGAAATACTGGTCTCAGAAGGCAGCTATGTGTCCATGGGAGATATGATCGCCAGTGTGGCAGCTCCGACGAAATACTACAGTATTGAGGGAACCAATGTATATTTCAAGCTGACAAAGGATGGTAATCCTGTCAATCCCATGACCAGACTCAGCTAGGGAACCCACGGCTAGGAACCGGAAAACGAAAATATCTTTACCCGACTGTTAAAAACAGGTATAATCAATAGAGATATACCATTTGGGAGGAAGAATCTTGCGAAGGCATTCGGTAATTTGGGTTTTCCTTTGCCTGATTGTCCTTACGGGATGCGGCAGTATAAAGGAAAACCGGCAGAATGGCCAGGAAAATATACCTGAGGCTGACAGTATGGAACAGGAACCACAGCTTTCTTATGAGGTGCCGGTAAGCATGCCGGGGATCCTGGTTGACCGGCTCGGCTATCTGCCAGAGGAGAATAAAACTGTTATTTTTAAAGGAAAGGATCTGCCGCAGGAATTTTATGTGGTAGATAAGAAAACAGAACAGATTGTTTATCAGGGGTATCCGGAGATCCGAAAGGAAGAGGGAGAAGAAAAGGAGGCATACGGTGACTTTTCTGATTTTGCTGCTCCGGGCACCTATTACATAGAAGCACCGATCCTTGGGAAATCCTATTCTTTTTCCATATCGGATGCGGTGTATGATTCCCTTTTTCAGGAGGCCTGTAAACAGTATTATTATAACCGGTGCGGTATGACCCTTGGCAGTGAGTATGCGGGGGATAAGGCACATAATGCCTGTCATACCGGTAAGAGTGTGCTCCGGGGAAATGATTCTGTAAGTATGGATGCTTCCGGCGGATGGCATCAGAATGAAAATGGTGAAAAAAATATTACCGGTGCTTCCGGGGCTATGGCTGTGCTGATGATGTCCTATGAGCTGTATCCACAGGAATATACCGACCAGGAAGGATTACCGGAAAGTGGAAATCAGATCCCGGATATTCTGGATGAGATCCGTTATGAAACAGGGTGGTTCCTTAAAATGCAGGATAAACAGACCGGTGCAGTATATGCGGGTGTTACAGCCTATGACAAGGGCAGTTATGTGGAACCGGCCTGTGCAAAGGCAGAATTTGCTTTTGCCATGACGATGGCAAAGTTCGGATATCTGTATCAGAATTATGACAAGGAATATGCCATGACTTGTCTGAAAGCAGCGGACCGGGCATTTAAACATGCAGTTTTATGTGAGGAAGCAGATGACCGGGAAGAAAAAATCTGGCGGTTTGCAGCTGCAGCAGAGATTTACCGGGCGGCAGGGCAGGTATCCTATCAGAAATATCTGGTAGAATATCTTTCAGATGGAGATCTGACGCTGGCAGGGGATATGGTGCAGCTTTCAGGCTGTGTTACATATATATCTACGAAACAGGCGGTAAGTATGGTACTGTGTGAAAAGATCATGACGATGCTGATGGATCAGGCTGAAGAAATTTCTGAGGAAGTCAGGGGATCCTTGTATATGACTTCGACAGAAGCAGAGGGTGACAGCAGCAGGATCCTGACGCAGGCAGCATATCTGACAGTGGTCAATCACGTGATTTCCAATTACGAGTATAAGCTGATGATAGAAAACCAGCTCCATTATCTCCTTGGCAGAAATGAGAGGGGGATTGATTATATCAGCGATGACACAGAGGAAGCTCCCTGTGTGATCAATCAGTTCAAAGAAGACAGTATGCTGGTATTTATGCTGGCTGGTATTGTTTCCGGAAGCTGAAGATGTGACAGAAAAGAGAGGATAAAATATGATACGTTTGATTTTGGTTGCAGTATTTCTGGTACTTTTTCTGGTGCTTGGCATACCGCTGCTGCTGATCGAGTGGGTGATCGGTAAATTTAATCAGAGGGCGAAGGATATCAGCTCCCTGCGCATCGTGCAGTGGGCATTTAAGATGATCCTGTTTCTTGCCGGTACCAAGGTTGTTATAAAAGGTGAGGAAAATGTACCAAAGAATGAACCGGTTCTGTATGTGGGAAACCACAGGAGCTATTTTGATATTGTTATCACATATTCAAGAGTTCCAGATCTGACAGGATATATCGCCAAGAAGGAAATGCTGAGATGGCCGCTTCTGGTAAACTGGATGAAGAATCTGCATTGTCTGTTCCTGGACAGACAGGATGTGAAGCAGGGACTGAAGACAATACTGACTGCCATTGACAAGGTAAAAGCAGGCATATCCATCTGTATTTTCCCGGAAGGAACCAGAAACCGGGTCAATGACACGTTTATGGAATTCCATGAAGGGAGCTTCAAGGTGGCAAGTAAGAGCGGCTGTGCTGTAGTGCCTATGGCAATCTATAATTCCGCTGCTATTTTTGAAGATCATATCCCGTGGATCAGGAAAACCACGGTGATCGTAGAGTACGGCAAGCCCTTCTACATTAAGGATCTGCCGAAGGAAACCCAGAAAAGGGTTGGTGCATACAGCAGAGATCTGATCATGGAAAATTATTTCCGTCTGAAGGAAGAAGCAAAGGAGAACGGATATGGATAAGATAGCAGTATTGATTCCCTGTTATAATGAGGAAAAGACGATTGCCAAGGTGGTAAAGGATGCAAAGGCAGCACTGCCAGAGGCGGTGATCTATGTATATGATAATAATTCCACAGACAGAACGGTAGAACTGGCAAGGGAAGCAGGGGCTGTGATCCGGCATGAATATATGCAGGGAAAAGGCAATGTCATCCGCAGGATGTTCCGGGAAGTGGAAGCCCGCTGCTATATCATGGTGGACGGGGATGATACCTATCCCATGGAATTCGCACCGGAAATGGTAGACAAGGTATTACATCACAATGCAGATATGGTAGTCGGTGACAGACTTTCCTCCACTTATTTTTCAGAGAATAAGCGTCCTTTCCACAATATGGGAAATTCCCTGGTACGCGCCAGTATCAATCGGCTGTTTCAGTGTGATATCAAGGATATTATGACCGGATTCCGCGCATTCAGTTATGGCTTTGTCAAGACTTTCCCAATCCTGTCAAAGGGCTTTGAAATCGAAACAGAAATGACGATCCATGCTGTATATAATCAGCTGCAGATCGATAATGTGATCGTGGATTACAGGGACAGGCCAGAGGGCAGTGTATCCAAGCTGAATACCTATGCTGATGGATTTAGGGTTCTTGGGACCATTTTCAGGCTGTACCGGGATTATAAGCCCTTTGGCTTTTTCAGTCTGTTTGCACTTCTGTTGGCAGTAGTTTCGGTGTTGTTTTTTATACCGGTACTGGCAGAATATTTTGCTACAGGACTGGTACTGAAGTTCCCGACGCTGATCGTGTGTGGATTTGTCATGCTGGCTGCCATCCAGTCTTTCTTTGCGGGACTGATGTTATCCAACAGTGCGCAGAAGAACCGGAGAGACTTTGAATATCGTTATACTCTCGTCTGCGAAAAAGAACTGAGACAGAGAGAGCAATTTGGTAAATAGTCAAGAAGTATTTTGAAATGCTTTTCATATAAATGGGTAACTTTAATAGACCTACGGCTTGTTTTTCAAAAAAGACGTAAGTTAGGAATTCGATATGGATTACCTACTCTTTTCCGGAGAGTAGAGTTGGCCTTTGTCCAGCAGACCAAAGAGCAGACGTATAAATTTACGGGAAGTCAACGCGAGTGCTCGTTTATGCTGATGTGTTCTTGTTTCAGCATATTTCTTCTCATAGAAAGCTCGATATTCAGGACAGTGCCTTATAACACTTCCAGTAGCTTCTATGATGTAGTAGCGCAGATATCTGTTGCCAGCTTTGCTCATGTGTTTGTCCTCAGCGACAAAGTCACCGGAGTCATTATCGTTCCAAACGATGCCGCAGTATTTGGCAAGAGCATTGGCATTAGGAAAAGCCTTTATGGAACCCATTTCAGCTAAGATACCAGCGGAATAAACTTTACCGATTCCAGGTATGGAATTCAGTACAGTATACTCGTCAGGGTTTAATCCCTGAACTGTTTGAAGAATTGCTTTATCAATCGCTTTCAGCTCTCTTTCAAAGGAACTGATGCAGTTAAAGGAAGACGCGATTGAAATAGTAAGTGGCTCATAAAGACATTTATCGAGTCTGTATGAGTTGCGCGCTGCAGCCTGTAGAATTTTGGCTGTTTCTTCTGGATCAGCAATACGACCTTTGCTTTTTGAATTGATAAAAGAGACAAGGTCTTCTAACGAAGAGTTCACGATATCTTCATTGGTTGTGTACTCAGTAAGAATGGCTTCAGCAGTTGCACCATATTTGTTAGCGAATGGATGTTTTCCATCGCGAAGTAAAGCGTATTCACTGAACTTCAGATAAATGTTGTTTAGCATGTAGGTCTTTTCGCTTGCAATACATTCAGTGATATGCATGCGGTGTCTGGTAAGGCGCTGCAAAGCAAGGTATTGGGAACCACGCCACGGCTTGATTGCAATACGTCCGACACGGGCGAAATCAGCAATCACATAAGAGTCAATGCCATCATTCTTTCCAATGTCATTAAAAGACTTTTTATAGTTCTTAACTTCCTTGGGATTAAGGCAATAAACTCTGACAGAGAATGGAGCTAGTAAGTCGCTGGCAGAAAGATAATTCGCCAGATGCACTCCATAGAAGCCGGTAGCTTCCATACCGATAACAACGTATTTGAACTGATGGTTGTGTTCTAACACATCAGAAATCATCTGTTCAATAAGTCCCGCACCTTCTTGAGTGTTCTCTACAGGTTTCATTTTGATGTAGAACTGCTCATTAAAATCAAGTGCAGAGACGACATGAACACGGGATGCAATATCAATCCCGACAAACAGTGTTGTAAGGTAATCAATATGTTCTTTCACGGATCATCACCACCTTTCAATACAGAATGAAGAAAAGTAATCATGGTTTATCCCAGATCACTACGCCACCCTAAACCTCGCGTTATGAGCATTACCTGGCAGAAATACCCTGCTGGTGGCTAGATACCAGGATGCAGCATTTGTGTAATAAGTCTTAGCGTAGCATTAGGGCTGCATGCTTTCTTGGCAATAGTAAAAACTTTGCTGGAGTGATGAAGCAGTGACCATAGCTACAGTTCTTATAGAACTTATTGTAACATCTGGGACCATGACTATAAAGTAACTTATTAACTATGTGGGTATAAAAGGATGTCCAACAATTCATCCATACCTACATCATAAAAAATAAGTCTATAGCCTCTGAATGAGAGGTCTATAAACTTATAATACGAGGAGTGAACAAGTGTGAAAGAAAAAAAGAAGTCGGCAGTCAGCTGGATTCTGATATGGGCCGGACAAAAAAGAATTGCCTATGTGTGGAGTGTGTTACTTGCAATAGGAAATGTGGTTTTTAAGATTTTTCCGTATTTTATCATTGCAGATGTAGTAAAGCTGTTTTTAAGTGGTGAGAAGGAGCTTGAGAAATATCTTGTAAAAGTGGTTCTGATCGCGCTGTCGTTTATCATTGCGGAACTGTTTCATTCACTCTCAACGGCATTGTCACATAAAGCAACATTTGCTGTACTCGCAAATATAAGAAAATCCTGCTGTGACAAGCTGGCCCGGGTGCCACTTGGTTATGTGAAGGATACACCATCCGGTACATTTAAGAATATCATGGTGGAAAGAATCGACAGTATTGAGACGACACTGGCGCATATTGTCCCGGAATTCACCTCCAATCTGCTGGCACCGATTGTGATTTTGATCTATTTCTTTTTGACAGACTGGAGACTGGCACTCTGGTCATTGGTGCCGGTTATAGTGGGATTTCTTTCCTATTTTGGCATGATGCTTGAGTATAAGCCGAGCTTTGAGAGAACGGTTCAGACAACAAAAGATCTGAATGATGCGGCAGTGGAATATATTGACGGAATCGAAGTAATAAAGGCATTTGGAAAGACAGAAAGCTCTTATGCCAAATTTACCAAGGCGGCTATGGAATATGCGGATTCCTTTATTTCCTGGATGAAAAGGTGCTCAATATTTCATGCACTGATGATGGTGGTCACACCCTATACGCTTCTTACGGTATTGCCGTTTGGGGCACACTATGCAGCGAATGGAACACTTGCGGTTTCTGATTTTGTCATCTGTATTATTTTATCACTTGGAATCGTTGGGCCGTTGATCACAGTGGGTTCCTATACAGATGATCTTGGCAAGATCGGAGTGATTGTTGATGAAGTGGCGGGGATTCTGGAACAGCCGGAGCTGGAACGTCCAGAGAAAAGTGAAGGTGTTCCAAAAGATAACTCCGTTACTCTTGAAGATGTCAGATTTGGTTATCACGACAAAGAAATCCTGCACGGAGTAACTATGAAGCTGAAAGCAGGAACGGTAAATGCAATCGTAGGACCTTCCGGAAGCGGAAAGTCAACCATTGCAAAGCTGATCGCATCCCTGTGGGATGTGGATTTTGGAAGTATCAAAATCGGCGGAGTTGATGTAAAAGAAATGGCATTTGCAGATTTTAACCGGAAAATTGCATATGTTGCACAGGACAATTATCTGTTTAATGAAACGGTCTGTGAAAATATCAGACAGGGAAATCCGGATGCGACAGATGAACAGATCATCGAGGTGACAAAGAAAAGCGGATGCTATGAATTTATCATGCAGCTGGAAAATGGATTTGATACGGTTGTAGGAGGCGCAGGAGGACATCTGTCAGGAGGCGAGAGACAGCGTATCTCGATTGCAAGAGCAATGCTGAAAGATGCTCCGATCGTGATCCTTGATGAGGCAACTGCTTACACAGATCCGGAAAATGAGGCAATTCTGCAGAGCTCTATCGCAAAACTGGTAGCGGGGAAGACATTGCTTGTAATAGCACACAGACTTTCTACCATTAAGGACAGTGACCAGATTTTTGTTGTAAATGATGGAAATGTAACAGCACATGGCACGCATGAGGAGCTTCTGGTGTCATGCCCGCTTTATAATGAGATGTGGAATGCCCATATTTCTGTAAAAGATACTGTGAAGGAGGGAGAATGATATGGTTGGGATTCTGGCAAAATTCTTTCGTTTCTCGGGCAGGGAAAATAGTAATAAATTTAAAATTTCGATGGTGATCGGACTCATAGAGGCTCTTGCCTCAGCAATGAAGATTCCGGCTATTATGTACATATTGATCGGTCTGCTGAGTGGAAAACCGATAGGAAAATATATTGGAGGATCCATTGCGATTATGGTCATTGCAATCGTAGCTGATGTTATCTGTAAAAGATATTCTACAGTGCTTCAGACAGAAGGCGGATATAATGCAAGTGCTTTTATGAGAATCAAGATTGCAGAGCATCTGCGCTATCTGCCAATGGGATATTTTAATTCCAATAGTATCGGGGAAATTTCTTCCATTACGACCAATACAATGGAAGTACTTGGCGATGTGGCTGCGAGAGTGGTCATGCTGACTATGCAGGGAATCCTGGAAACATCAATGATCATTCTTATACTGTTTCTTTTTGACTGGAGAATCGGTCTGATAGCTGCAGCAGGAGTGCTTATTTTCTTTGGTGTCAATTCTGTGATGCAGAATGCAGGGAAAAAAGCTTCAGAGCAGAAAGTAGTATGTGATACAGAGCTTGTAAACCAGATCATGGAGTATCTGCAGGGAATATCAGAAGTAAAATCATACAATCTGCTTGGAAAACAGGCGAAAAGATTAAATGATGCAAATGAAGCATGCGAAAGGATCAATACAAAGATGGAACTTTTGTTTGTTCCCTATCATTTCCTGCAAAGTGTGGTAACAAAAATCACAGGTGCGGTGATCGTAGCGTGCAGTGCATATTTTTATATCAATGGAACCATGAGTGCGGTCTATGCGATCGGTATGACAATCTCAGCATTTATGCTTTATTCCAGTCTGGAATGCGCGGGAAATTATTCATCCCTTTTGCATGTGGTAAGTGTATGCGTAGATAAAGCAAATGCAATACTGGCACTGGATACCATGGATATCGATGGCAAAGAAATCCAGCCGGAAAATTACGATATCAGACTTTCTGACATTTCGTTTTCTTATGACAAACGGAAGATTATTGATGATGTATCGCTATCTATTCCTCAGAAAACAACGACAGCAATCGTTGGACCATCTGGTGGAGGAAAATCAACACTTTGCAATCTGATTGCCAGATTCTGGGATGTGGATTCCGGAGAAGTGACGCTTGGAGGTGTGAGTGTAAAAGACTACAGCATGAACAGTCTGATGCGTAATTTTTCATTTGTGTTTCAGTCTGTGTATTTGTTTGCAGACACCATTGAGAATAATATTAAATTTGGACGTCAGGATGCAAGCCATGAGGAAGTGATGGAAGCGGCAAAGAAAGCGTGCTGTCACGATTTCATCAGTAAACTTCCTGATGGATATGACACAGTAATCGGAGAAGGCGGAGCCACACTTTCCGGTGGTGAGAAGCAGCGTATTTCGATAGCCAGAGCAATCATGAAGGATGCACCAATCGTTATATTAGATGAGGCAACGGCCAATGTTGATCCGGAGAATGAAAAAGATCTGATGGATGCAGTAGATGCACTTACAAAGGAAAAAACGATTATCATGATTGCCCACAGATTAAAAACAGTCAGACATGCAGACCAGATTGTGGTTGTTGACAAAGGAAGAATTGTGCAGCAGGGAACACATGAGCAGCTAATGAAGCAGGAAGGTATTTATAAGAGATTTGTGGATGCAAGGCAGCAGGCGGTAAGCTGGAAACTGGCGCATTGAGAAATAATCCACAGCTGGTGAATATCCAAATGGAATTAAATATTTTTGTGTTTTCGGTTGTAGTTATCATAGATTTCACATATAATAAAAGTGTGATTGCTTAGTACAAAAACACAAATAAAAATGTGAGGAATGATTCTGTGGAACGATTTATCTTAAAAAAATTGCTGGCTTGGAAGAATTCTCCCTACCGCAAGCCTTTAATCTTGAAGGGCGTACGTCAGGTGGGTAAGACTTGGATTCTGAAAGAGTTTGGCAGGCGCTATTATGAAAATACAGCTTACTTTAACCTCGACGAAAATGAAGAATATAAGCAATTTTTTGAAACAACCAAGGATGTGGATCGGATTCTACAAAACCTTATACTGGCAAGCGGTCAAAAAATCGTGCCTGAAAAAACCCTTATCATTTTTGATGAGGTGCAGGACTGCCCTAAGGTCATTAACTCTATGAAGTATTTTTGCGAGAATGCACCACAGTATCACGTTGCCTGCGCTGGTTCTCTGCTTGGTATTGCTCTGGCAAAACCTTCCTCTTTTCCAGTGGGTAAGGTCAACTTTATGCAGATTGATCCGATGACCTTTAATGAATTCCTGCTTGCTAACGGTGATGAAAATCTGGCACAGTATCTGGAAAAGGTGGATATCCTTGAACCCATCCCTGACGCCTTCTTTAATCCGCTATATGAGAAGCTGAAAATGTACTATGTCACCGGTGGTATGCCGGAGTCGGTATTGATGTGGACGGAAGCACGGGATGTTTCTGCCATGCAGGAAGCATTGTCCGGAATCATCGGAGCCTATGAGCGTGATTTTGCAAAACATCCTAATCTCAGCGAGTTCCCGAAAATCTCAATGATTTGGAAATCCATTCCTTCTCAACTGGCAAAAGAGAATAAGAAGTTCATCTATAAAGTGGTCAAGGAAGGAGCACGAGCCCGTGAGTACGAGGATGCCTTGCAATGGCTGGTAGATGCCCGTCTGGTGCATAAGGTTTACCGCAGCCAAGCTCCCAGCCTGCCGATTGCAGCCTACGATGACCTGTCTGCTTTCAAGATTTATCTGGTGGATGTGGGACTGCTCCGCCGTCTGGCACAGCTTTCTCCCACTGCCTTTGGCGAAGGTAACCGCCTTTTTACTGAATTCAAAGGCGCATTAACCGAAAACTTTGTGCTGCAGACTTTAATTACTCAGTTTGAAGTCATGCCCCGTTATTGGAGCCAGAACAACCCGCCTTACGAAGTGGATTTCCTCATTCAGCGGGAGAACGACATCTTCCCCGTGGAGGTCAAATCCGAAACCAACACATCCAGCAAGAGTATGAAGAAGTTCAAGGAACTGTTTCCTGACAAGGTCAAGCTCCGCATCCGTTTCTCATTGGACAATCTGAAGCTGGACGATGATGTGCTGAATATCCCACTGTTCATGGCAGATCAGACGGATCGATTGATTGGGTTGGCATTGCCGACCAGATGATCTCTATTATCTGGACGATGGTGAGAAGAAGAATCATGCAATTTTCCGGGATATTTTGGCGGAAAAGCCTATTCTTCCTACTGCAAATGCTGTGCTTGATGGAAAATATGATAAAGTCAATGCTGATAATGAAGTAAAAACACCAAATTATCATAGGAACGAGGCAGTGGTTATGATAAGATTGTTGAAGCAACCGGTAAAAATGAGCTGCTTGCTCCGAGAATTGAAAATCAGAATAACCAATTCACAAAAGCAATATTGTTTGCAAAAGTACCATTTGAATTAACTACCAAAGAAGATCGGATGCGGACTTGCTATATGCAGGCGTGTCTAGCATATGTCAATTTTGAAGGTATTTCTAATTCAGATATTCGAAAAATATTTGGTCTGGGAGAAAAAGAGAAGGCCAAGGCATCAAGACTTCTTACCAGTGCTGTCGAAGGTGGATATATTAAAGTAATGGACCCGGATACAGCACCAAGATATAAAAAGTACATTCCATATTGGGCATAATTTAAGTTTCGCTAAGTTTCACTTATATAAGCACGTGAGAGAATTTTAATAGAAAAATATGCTAAAAAGGCACTGAAAACAATGGATTACCGGTTTTTCAGTGCCTTTTCCTTGAGTAAAAAGAAAAAAATATAATAAATTTAAGTTTTGCTAAGTTGCACTAAGCTCTATTCGTTTGATTTCCGCCACTGTTTTGATGGTTCTCGTTTTCCACAATCATCACAGGTCTGTGGCCAGTTGATTTTCCATTCAAAATATTCATCTCTGGTAATTGCACCAGATTTCAGTTCTTCTTTTCTAAGCGTCCATTCTTTCAGAAAATCGTTAAGAACTCCATAATTAAACCACATACCAACAGGTGAATGTGCAGGCCAGCTATCGGAATCATGGTAACGGACAGCGATATCGTCACTGGAATTTGATTTTTCGCCTGGATAAGTCTCTAACTGAAAGAGATTAATCATGCCAGGATTAAATTCGTCAATCCAGAATAGGATTTCCATCAGTTCAGAAGCATTCATCGTAGTTGGTTCATGCAGTGTCAGTGGATTCACATCCAAAATCTTAGCCATTTCAGTAACCAGATCTTTACGGGGAACTAGCTTTTTATGGGGAGCATTGAAGATACTCCGGAAACGGTCGGTATGCTTGGAAAGAAGCTACCGATATTTAGAATGCTTGGTTTGCAGAGTAATGTGGAGATCGGTGGACTAGTGGATTCATCTTCAATACAAAGCATGGACGTCCGATAATGTCGGCGGGAGTGAACAGCTTTCTAAAAAATATTGTCAATGCCTATAATAAGAAAGAAAGCAAACTGGCAGAAGAAGAGAAGCGAGAGACGGGGCTGATGCCGCCTATTTCATCGAATACCCTTCGTCATACGGGATGTACCAGATTGGGTGAAAACAACGTCAATCCCAAAGTTATGCAGTATGTGATGAGCCATTCAGATGCACAGATCACAATGAATGTCTATAATCATATTGCAGAAAAGTCTCATGTGGAGAATGGGATGTCTAAAATGAACCTGCCGGAAACCGTACCTGTTGTGGTATAAATCATAAGTTGTTGTCGTAAAAATGTGGTCAAATCAAGAAAATCGAGTGCGAAAGCAAGTGAAAAATCCCTGTGAAGTAGTGGCATACGCCATGCACAGCTCGGGAAAGAATTCCTTCGCTGTCGGGCTGCCGCCCTATACATTTCCATGAAAGAGCCATCTTTACCAAGCAAGCTTGAAAGAAGGCTCTTTCACGTAAATGTGCATGACTCGCAGCGTTCACAAAATCTTCACAAAAAATTAGCACTCACCACTTGACAGTGCTAATAATAGGTGTTATATTACATGTAGAACAAAGGAAGAGGAAAGAATGGAGGAATGACTTATGTTAATGCCTAGTGTATATGGAAGAGATTTCTTTGATGATTTAATGGATGGTTTTGGATTCCCGGATGTAAATAAGAAGCTGTATGGCAGGCATGCGAAGAACATGATGAAGACAGATATCAGGGAGACCGATGAGGGATATGAAGTGATCATGGATCTGCCGGGATTCAAGAAGGATGAGATCGAGGTTCAGCTTGAAAACGGTTATCTGACTGTATCAGCAGCCAAGGGACTTGACAAGGATGAAGCCGATAAGAAAGGTAAATACATCTGCAGAGAGCGTTATGCCGGTGAAATGAGCAGAAGCTTCTATGTAGGTGAGGATATCCTTGATACCGATATTCATGCAAGGTTTGAAAATGGTATTCTGAAGCTGGATGTTCCAAAGAAGGAAGCGAAGGCAGTGGAAACAAAGAAACATGTTGCCATTGAAGGATGACAGGTAACCTGCCCCGGACTTTCCGGGGCATTTTTTGAATAAGCAGAAAAGAGGGTGAGAACAGTGGCTGATAAACGAGATTATTATGAAGTACTTGGCGTAGCAAGAAATGCAGATGACGCAGCGATCAAAAAAGCATACCGTAAGCTTGCGAAGAAATATCACCCGGATATGAATAAGGACAATCCCTCCGCTGAAGAGAAATTCAAGGAAGTCACGGAGGCTTATAATATATTAAGTGATAAGGAAAAGAGAAAACTGTATGATCAGTTTGGCCATGCTGCCTTTGACGAAGGGGGCGGCAACTCCGGAGCCGGTGGCTATCAGGGCGGTTTTGGCTCAGATGGTACCTTCCATTTTAATGGCGGTCCCGGTGGCGGCTATCAGGAGTTCCATTATTCCGGAGATAATCTGGATGATATTTTTGATGGTATTTTCGGAGGCTTCAAAGGAAAGGGATTTGGCAGTGGATTCCACTCCAAAGGCTTCCGCACGCAGGATTTTGAGGATAATGGCGGGTTCTTTGGAGGAGGGGGCAGAAGTCGCAGCCAGGAAGGAGAGGATGTTCTGGCTAAGGTGGATGTTACCTTTGAAGAAGCGGCTCTTGGCGCTGATAAGGTGATCCATTTCCGGTCACCAGACGGGAAAGAAGAGTCCCTGCAGGTGCATATCCCGGCAGGTATTGATTCCGGACAGAAGATCCGGCTGAAAGGCAAAGGCATGCCGGGAAGAAATGGCGGCGGTGCCGGTAACATGCTTCTGGAGGTCAATGTCCTTAAGAAACCCGGCTTTGAACGGAAGGGCATGGACATTTATACCACAGTTGAAATTCCCTTTGCAACAGCAGCCCTTGGCGGTGAGGCGATCGTACCTACCTTAAATGGGCGGGTAAGCTGCAAGATCAAAGAAGGAACCCAGTCCGGAACAAAGATCCGGCTGAAGGGCAAAGGAATCGTATCCATGAAGAATGCTTCGGAAAAAGGTGATGAATATGCGGTGATCCAGATTCAGGTGCCAAAGCATCTAAGTCCGGACGCAAGACAGAAACTGACAGAGTTTGTAAAGGCAGCTTCCTGATGAGGGAGGCTGCCTTTAGTACCATATAAAGATCTTATCAGCGACTATCTGCCTGCGTTTGAGACAACGCTTGCAGGGAATTTTTAAATCTAGGTTTTAGAATGAGCGGAAGGCAATTTAGGTTGCCTTCCCTTTCTTTTTCTGCCGTTTTCTGGATGATTGCATGAAATAAACAGTGTTTATATACCGATACACGAAAAAGTAAATCAATTTAGTGGAGCAATAAAAACGGGGCAAAATTCATATGATAAAATTGAAAAAACGGGGCAAAAGAGGTATTGTTAAAAAGGGAGGAGAAAATTTATGTATAGAAAAGACTCCATTATCATAGAAGAATGGTTGAAAAGTTCTGATAAAGCATTATTGGTGACAGGAGCCAGACAGATTGGAAAGACCTGGCTTATAAGAGAGGAAATTGCCAAAAGCGGATATCGCAAGTTTGAAGTAAATTTCATAGATCAGCCGGATCTGATAGATTATCTCAATGTCAAAATGAGTGCGGATGAGTTTCTGGTGAAATTAAAAATGATTATGCCGGAAGATTGTAAGCCACAGGAAACTGTCGTTTTTTTTGATGAGATACAGAAATGTCCGGAAATAGTGACAAAGATAAAGTTTCTTGTCGAAGAAGGCAGCTTCAAATATGTAATGAGCGGATCCTTATTAGGAGTAGAGCTTAAGGGAATAGCGTCGGTTCCGGTGGGATATTTAACGTTCCTAAGAATGTATCCTATGGATTTTGAAGAATTCATGATAGCGAATAATGTGTCAAAAACAACTTTGGAAATGTTGAAAGAAAAATTTGAAGCATACCAGCCGGTGGATGAATTCATACACCAAAAGCTATTGTCTCTGTTTTTTATCTACCTTATTGTTGGAGGCATGCCAGATGCGGTAAAAAGCTATATTGCTACAAAAGATATTCGGGAGGTGGATAAAGTACAACGGGATATCGTAGCGCTATACAAAGAGGATTTCTCTCAATATGAGAGTGAAGATAAAAAACTAAAATTGATATCTATTTATGATATCATTCCGGCAGAATTAAACAAACAGAATAAAAAGTTTGTATTTACAATGCTGGACAAAGAGCTAAAGTTTGACAGATATGAAAACAGTTTTTTGTGGCTGAAAGATGTCGGAGTCGCGTTGCCGGTATATAACGTGGAAGCTCCCATTATTCCTCTCAAAGCGAGCAAGAGCAGCAATGTGTTTCGGCTTTTCTCCAATGACACCGGATTGCTTACCAGTGCATATCCGGCGGAAACCAAACTGGAACTGATCAATAAAAACAGCGAAGTAAATAACGGCGCTCACTTTGAAAATGCTGTGATCCAGCAATTAACTTCCAATGGTCTGGAACCCTATTTCTGCAAAAAGAAAAATATAGGGGAACTGGATGTTCTGGTCGAAATGGAGGGAAAAGTGGTTCCAATTGAGGTAAAATCCGGGAAAGCCTACAAGGTACACAAAGCCTTGGATAACTTTATGAAAATTCCCGATTATCATATTGAGAAGGCATATGTTTTATCGGTAGCAAATGTGGAACAGGAGGGAGCCGTAGTATATCTTCCTGTCTATATGTGCTATCTCTTAAAAGAACGGAAAATTGGAAAGCTAATAGTGAATCTGGATATGGAAGGGTTATAACGTTGGAAGAAGTGATAAAACGATAAATCGGGATTGTGCGCCCAGACAAGCGTTGCTTTCCAGAATCTCATCTACGACTATTACAGCAAGGAACTGTCAGAATTACATCAATGAAACAAAACCTGACGGAACCGTTGTAACCAGATTCACGCCGATTGCGGCCAAATTGAATGACTGGCTGAAGGCCGAATTGTTTTCAGAAATGATTGATAAACTTTCGTGAAGTGTGGGAAATAAAACAAACCTATGATACATGGAAATGATAATTACAATGTAAAAAATGATGGTATAGTTACGAAGTTCGATGTAAAAAATGTGATAAACGAGCAAAAGTTCGTTGTACTTTTTGTAAATATGTCTTATGATACATTTATATAGAGAATAATGGAGGTGCAAGTATGTACCGGACTGCGATTGAAAAGCTGTTAAAATGGAAACAAAATAAACATCGAAAGCCCATGATTATAGAAGGAGCACGTCAGGTTGGTAAGACCTGGTTGATGAAGGAGTTTGGACAACAGGCATATGCAGATACTGTATATATCAATTTTGATTCCAATTCCAGAATGGCAGAATTATTTGCTTCTGATCTGGATACAGAGCGTCTGATCATGGGATTGGAATTGTATGCAGGACACAAAATTGATCCTGACAATACCTTATTGATCTTCGATGAAGTACAGGAAGTTCCAAGGGCGCTTTCTTCACTTAAATATTTTTATGAAAATGCGCCGCAGTATCATATTGTGTGTGCAGGTTCCTTACTTGGCATTGCTCTGCATCAGGGAACATCTTTTCCAGTTGGCAAGGTAGATTTCATGAATCTTTATCCTCTTTCTTTCAGAGAGTTTCTGATGGCAAATGGGCAGGAAAGATTTGCTGAACTGATTGACAAACGGGATTTTCAAATGATCACAAGTTTTAAGCTGACATATATTGACGCACTGAAACACTATTATTATGTTGGTGGTATGCCTGAAGCTGTGCAAAGCTTCGCAGAGAATAAAGATTTTAATGAGGTTCGCGAAATTCAAAGGCGGATTCTTATGGCCTATGAACAGGATTTCTCAAAGCATGCACCTAATGAAATCGTTCCGAGATTACGTATGATATGGAACAGTATTCCTTCTCAGTTGGCGAAGGAAAATAAGAAGTTTATTTATGGCCTTGTCAGGGAAGGGGCTCGTGCGAAGGATTATGAGGCGGCAATTATGTGGCTCAGTGATTGTGGACTTGTTCATAAAATCAGCCGTGTCAATACGGCAGGTATTCCTTTGCGGGCTTATGAGGACCTGAAGGCATTTAAACTGTTTGTAGTGGATGTTGGACTTCTTGGCTGTATGGCCGGACTGCGTCAGCATACGCTGCTTGATGGAAATGATCTTTTTGTAGAATTTAAAGGCGCACTGACAGAGCAATATGTTTGCCAGCAGTTAAAAAATATTGAGGATTTGGATATTTATTATTACACCAATGACAGAGGCTCCTGCGAGATTGACTTTGTGGTTGACACAGGAGGAAAGATTGTCCCAGTTGAAGTAAAAGCAGAGGTAAATCTCAGAGCGAAGAGTTTGAAGAGTTATCAGGAAAAATTTTCACCTGAAATATCTGTTCGTACATCTATGGCAGATTATAAAAAAGAAGAATGGCTCGTCAATCTGCCATTGTATGCGATAGACCAGATTACTGCGTTTTAATATTCTGTGGGGCTACTTCAAGAAAGAAGCTGGAAGAAATACTGGAGTACAGATAGGACATGGAGAGCGTGAAAAAAGAGACAGCATATTATCATCTTCCCGGGTTGTTTGAATTTTATGAGTTTTACAGTGTCTTTTTACCGCTGTTTTATGATCACCGGGAATATTTTTATGACTGGTGTGAAATTGGATCTGTCTATGGGGCACCCTCGGACTGTATCTGGGGCGGTGGACGGACATCCTTTGGAGATCATGACCCTTTGGAGGCTCTTTCTCTCATGGAGAAATATGGAATTTCTGCCAGACTGACTTTCAGCAATTCGTTACTTACAGAAGGACATCTTTCAGATAAAAAATGCAATGACCTCTGCAGACTGTTTGATGCGGGCAGCAAAATCAGAAATGGAGTTATTATTCATTCGGGTCTACTGCTGGATTACTTAAAAGAAAAGTACCCAAATCTCTATTTTGTTTCTTCTACGACCAAAGTGCTGACAGATTTTCAGCGGTTCAGAGAAGAAGTGGAAAGATCAGATTTCCTGTATGTAGTGCCGGATTTCCGATTAAATAAAGCCTTTGTCAGGTTGCAGACACTGACAGAGGAGCAAAGGGACAAGGTAGAATTTCTGTGTAATGAGTGCTGTTTCTTTGGGTGTAAAGACAGAAAACGCTGCTACGAAGCAGTCAGTAGAAAGAATCTGGGGGAAGTCTGTCCTGATTTTTCCTGCAAGGCACCGGATATCAGGGAGGGTTATCGCTTTTCCAAAGCAATGGAAAATCCGGGATTTATCGGTATTGACGACATAAGGAATGTGTATCTGCCTATGGGATTTTCCAACTTCAAGATTGAAGGCCGGGGACTTGGCAGTGCACTGATACTGGAGTTTCTTCTTTATTATATGACAAAGCCGGAGTATCAGCTTCGGGTCAGGGAAGAAATCTACCTTGATAATATGCTGGATCTGTTTTAAAAGAGATCTTCCTGTCAGGTGGGGCGGAGGAAAAGCTTTTCCAGGAAATATGCGTAACTCATAGATTTCACAGAAGTTTCACAAATAATTAGCACTCAACTGTTGATAATGGAAGTCGATTTTTGTCCTGCTTTGTGTATCGCAGAAATGCCTATTTTACGGGCTTTCTGAGCAATCAGTCATTTTGTCTGGTATCGTAGAATATCGTCAAATGAATTGCAAATGGTGTAAATTTGGTGTAAAAAATCAGAGAAAAAAGGAGAGTGCTAATAAAATGGAACTGACTTATACGAATGTAAATGGATATCTGATTCCGAACCTTACCTACAAATCTGGTGATCAGATGGAGCAGCTTGGTAAATATGGATTCTTACGCAGAGATTATCTGAAGAATCACCGTAATTCCTTGTATCAGGTGATGCTGTTGCAGGATACAATCGGTGAGCATCTGCTGGAAGTGGACAAGGCTGCCAGAGAACGGGAAGAAGTTATTCTGAAGCAGTTGGAGGAAAAAGAGCCTTTGCCGGATAAGGAGAAAGACCAGATGGCATGGGTAAGAGCAGCTAATCAGCACAGAGCAGTTGCAGAAGAAATTATTTTGAAGGAATTGATCTACGTGTAAGATTGAGGAATACAGTAAGTAACAGATAAATTGATAGTAAACAGAATATTGTGAGCAGATAAGGCGTGAGTCATAGAAATGTGGCCCACGTCTTTTCTTTTGCTCTGAGGGGAAGTGATGAATATGAACAAGAAGTTCCTAAAGCATTATATGGAGACAGAACCGGAAGGGACTGCACAGAAATATATTTTTCTGGTGGATAATCAGGAGATTGCGTTAAATATCATAATTTCCGGTTATCAGTCCCTTTATTTAGTGCAGGAAGAAGAGGACGGTTATTACAGTATAGATGGATTTGTCGATGAAATGCGTTCGATGCAGTTTCAGGGAAGCTGTCAAAGCTCCTATCACTATGTGGCAGCCTGTACAGTCAAATGGATGAATGACCGGATACTGGAATTCTGCAAGGATGCCGGACTGGACGGAAAATCCGGGTGGCAGTTGTTCAAAGAAAAAGAGTATCTTGGAAATTTTGACAATAAGCAGGAGCTTGGTAAAGTTCTTGAGCAGTTTATCCTGCGGTTTGAACGGGAACCGAAGAACGATCCGGAATTAAGCCGGTTCCACAAGTTTGATTCCAAAGGGAAAGTCACCGGTGTACGGGATATGGAGATTGTGGATTATATTGTGGAAAATGTGAGCTTCTTCGTAAGGGGAGAGATTCCCTATTATTATGAGCATGGTGTTTTTATCGAGGATGCCAGAGGTGTGAAGCTGAAATACCGGATTCAAAAGCTGATTTACCGGGATCAGGTCAACAGCAGCACCATCCAGAGAGTTTATAATCTCTTGATTACGCAGCCACAGATTTACCGGAATTCGTATGAGCTGAATAAGCAGCCAGCCCACTGGATCAATTTCAAAAATGCTTATTATGATGTACTGACAGATGAGCTGGTAGAGCATGATCCGAAGTATCTGACTATCAATCAGATCCCCTTCCCATATTATCCGGAGGACAGGGAAAAAGTCCTGGGAGGTGGAGAAAATATCAGAAAGTATCTGGATTCTTCCATACCGGATAAGGTGGAACAGCAGATGTTCTGGGAGTATTTCGGATATTGCATGACAACAGACACCCAGTTCCAGAAATTCCTGATGCTGAAAGGAAATGGAGGTACCGGAAAGTCCGTTGCAGTTGCACTGATCCAGCACGTGATCGGAAATGAGAATACGTCCAGTATCTCATTGCAGGACTTGAACAAACGGTTTTATGCTACCGGGATGTATGGAAAGCTGTTAAATGCCTGTGCAGATATCCCATGCAAGGCAATGGATACAACCGATGTGCTGAAAAAGGCAGTTGGTGAAGATACACTTTTGTATGAGAAAAAAGGAAAAGATGCGGTCTTTTATAAGGCATATGCAAAGCTACTTTTTTCAACCAACGAAATGCCGCAGAATCTGGAAGACAAATCCGATGCTTTCTACCGGAGACTCCTTGTTTTGGATATGAACCAGATGATTCCAAGAGAGGAAAAAGATATCCGGCTGAAAGAAAAGATCAAGGCAGAAGCGGACTATGCGATTCATATGGCAGTGACAGCATTGAAAGATGTTTATGATCGTGGGGAACTTATCGAAAGCGAACACAGCAAAGAATGCGTCTGGGAACTGCGGCGGTTATCAGACAGTGTATGTGCTTTCCTGGAGGAGAAACTGGTGAAGGAAAAAGGAAAGCGGCTGAAACGCAGCGACGTGTTCCGGATGTACGAGGAATACTGCGAGGACAATGGCCGTCAGGGACATGCAAAATCAGGATTTTTTAAAAATATGGAGGGCAAAGGGTTTCAGGCAAGGAAATATAACGGCGATTACTGTTATCAGGATATTGCTGTACGGGAAGAAGATTTCCAGCCTCTGGAAGCAGGGGACAGGACTCCCTTTGAGGAACACTCTGAACAATTAAAATTGAATATATGACAGATGGTTTGGGGCATTTGGGGCAAAAAAGGCAAAAATGAACGAGGTCAGGACAGGGCAAAAAAATAAAAAGGCTGTCAGGAGGTTCAAAAAAATGCCCTTTTTGCCCCAGCTGTGCTTTTATCAATAAAAATAAAGAAGAAAGAATGAGGTATGATTATGAGAATGATGAAAACAAACAAAAACGAGACAATTATGGTGATTGGGATTGACCATGGTTATGGCAACATGAAAACTGCAACCAGATGTTTTCCATCCGGTGTAGCCAGATATGAGAAGGAGCCAATCTTTCAGAATAACCTTCTTGTTTACCATGGTATGTTTTACCAGATCGGTGAGGAGCATAAGGAGTTCTGTGCGGAGAAAACGCAGGACGAGGATTATTATGTGCTGACACTGGCGGCTATCGCAAGGGAACTTGATGGGAAAGGAATGGATCAGGCAAAGGTACACATTGCAGCCGGACTTCCGCTTACCTGGGTAGCTACACAGAAAGAAGATTTCCAGAAATATCTTCTCAAGAATGAAAGCGTGGATTTTATATTCCGCAATAAAGAGTATCATGTAGAGTTTGCAGGAGCTGATATTTACCCACAGGGATTTGCAGCAGCCTTTTACCGCTTACAGGATTTCAAAGGTATCAATATGCTGGCAGATATTGGAAACGGAACTATGAACATCATGTATATCAACAATTCTCGCCCGGTGGAGAAGAAATGCTATACAGAGAAATATGGAACACATCAGTGTGTACTTGCTGTTAGGGAATCTTTGTTGAAAGAACTGGGAACAGTGGTAGATGATCTGGTGATCGAGCAGGTGATCCGCACCGGGACGGCAGATATTGGTGAAAAATATCTTTCGGTTATTCGTAAAGCTGCCGGAGATTATACGAAAGAAATCTTCCATAAGCTGAGAGAACGGGAATACAACCCGGAGCTGATGCGTTTATATGTAGTTGGCGGTGGTGGTTGTATGATCCAGAACTTCGGGGAATATGACAAAGACAGAGTAACGATTGTACGGGATATCTGTGCAACCGCAAAAGGATATGAAGCTATGACGGTGAGAAAAATTCAGAAAAACGGAGGAATGCTGGTATGAGAAAAGAACGGAGAATTATCAACACCAATATTCGGTTGAACCTGTGTGATGAACAGGATAGGAAAGCATGGGAATATCTTCAGACCATGGACAGGCAGAAATATAAATCCTATACAAAAGCAGTTGTGGCAGCGTTGAATGATTATTTTGCCAGAGAATATCGAAATAAAGAAGATCCATATCTGGAAACTAGAGAAAAGGAAGACGCTTTTCTGGAAAGAGTGGAGACAGCTATCCGGAATGGAGTGAAAGAATCTGTTCCGATGGCTATGGCAAAGAATTTATTTGAGATGCTTGCACCATTTGTGAAAGAATCAGCAGGAGAAAAAGAATTGTCCGATCTGACAGAAGAAAAGGAAAGTGAGCAGCACACGGAAGATATAACGGACTGGGAACAGGAAGCAGATTTGGATGCGGCATTGGATTTTGCGGATAGTTTTTAAGTAGTTGCAAATGAAATTGGAAAAATTGATGGATGAGGTCTTCGATATCGTCAAAAAGGTAAAATAGCAGAAAGAATGGAGCTAAATAACAGGATATCACAGTTCCATAAAAACAAAATAACAGAGAAAGCAGTGGCAGTGATGGCATTTTTCGGAGAGAAAATCCTGGAGATGTTCATGACTGCCAATTTTTATGCTTTTAAACAGAAAAAAGGTGAATCGAAAGGAAAAGAACAGAAATAAAAAGAAATCTGGCAGAGAAAGTGGCAGCCAGGGCGAAAAAGAATGGAGTGCCGGATACGGCACATGATTGTCCGATACTTCGCATCGGAGTGGCGTGTGAAAAGCCTGCTCCGGAAATATGGAAAACTCTACAAAGGGGAGTATTCCAGCTTTCCTACGCAGCCTTCCCACACACCACAAAACCACCGTCATCAGCCGCTTTTTATTCTGGAAGATGCCGCAGGGGACATGGCGATCCGATTCTTACAGTGGGCGGCAGATGACAGGCAAGTTTCGCAAAGTGGCAAGCCACTATGCACCGGAGCCAGCCTTGGGGCTGTTCCTAAACTTGCCAGAGGGCTCTGCCCCTTGGAACCCCGGCACGTCAATGGCGTAAGTAATCCTGCAAAATGTCCACAGGACATTCCTTCGGAAGACTTACTGATTGACTAGGACGCTGTCCTGCACCTGTATAAGGGAGCGTTGCACTCCCTTATATATCCCCTGCTAATTTACCAGCCGGAAATGTTATGGCTGATTCTATTTATGGAAAAAGGAATGAAGAAAGGAGTCGAAAATTTATGCGAAAACGAAATTATACAGTAACAATACGAATGAATAAGGCAGAGTATGACCTGCTTCAAAGCAAAGTAAAAGAATCCGGGCAAACCCAACAAGCGGTTGTACTCCATGCAATAGCAGATTTAAAAATTGAATCCGCAGAGGAAGTGGAAGAATTGAAAAAGCTAAACCAGATGCTTGCAGAGACACTAAGCCAGCTCCGTGGTGCGGCTACGAATATCAATCAGATCACACGGAAGCTAAATTCAGACGGTGTTATGCCAATGGAAGAAGTTTTGTATTACCTGAATCGGAATATCCTCAAATACCGGAAGGAGAGTGAAAAGATATGGCTATTAATAAGACGGTTAATAAGCGGACAAATTCTCATGGAGCAATGAAAAACTGTATGGAATATGTACTGCGTCAGGACAAGACCAATGAACAGCTTGCCTATGTGACTGGCCCATACTGCTATGATGAGATCAACTATGATCTGGTGTACCGCACGTTCCTGGAAGAAAAAAAGCTGTGGAATAAGGATTCCGGCAGAATGTATGCTCACAATATTATCTCCTGGCATAAGGATGAACAGATCACACCGGAGCAGGCATTTGAATTTGGAAAAGAATTTGCAGAAAAGTGGTTTCCGGGATTTCAGACCTTAGTGGCAGTCCATAAAGACAAAGACCATATTCACTGCCATCTGGTGACCAATTCTGTCAGTTATGAAGATGGGAGAAAGCTGCACAGTACAAAAAGAGATCTGGAAAGGATGAAGCAGCTCACAAACCAGATGTGCCGGGAACGGGGAATGACAGTTGTGGAAAAGGGAAAACATTTTGATGGTAGCCAGATCGAGAAAGGGGAGGTCATTGCGTGGAGCAAAGATAAATATAATCTGTTCCGTCAACAGGTAAAGGACAGTTTTGTAGCGGACTGTGCAATGGCAGTATTAAAAGCACTGGAAAATTGTATCAGTAAAGAACAGTTTATAGAAAAAATGAAACAGTTCGGATGGAGGGTGAACTGGACGGAAAAGCGAAAGCATATCACATTCCAAAATCAGGATGGGAAGAAGGTGCGTGATAGCAATCTGTCCAAAACGTTTCATCTGGATATCAGTAAGGAGGCGTTGGAGCATGAATTTAATGGAAATTACGAAAGGGTACGAGCCGAAGCAGAACGAACAGCAGGAACAGATGAAGAACTTGTCGGATACTACCGACAAGTGGAAACTGCTTGCGAAGGAGCAGGCGACATCACTGGAGCTGGTAACGAAAGAGAGGGACGAGTTACAGGTGAGAAATCAGAAGATGAACGAGTTTATCCTGGAATTTCAGAAAAGAACACACAGTCTGAAAATGGAAAAACAGCAGCTATTCTTCGAGAATCACGAAATGCAAGAAGAAATGCAGAAGTCGAATGCCGAAATTCAGCAGATGACAGAAGAATTGTCCGAAATGCGGAAACTCAATCAGTCTTTACAGCAGAGCAACGACGATTTGAGGAACAGAAACGGATTGATGACCAGGAGCGAGCAAGAGCAGCTCGAAGAAGAAATAAAAGACGTTCGGAACCAGAACTCTAAATTAAAAATACGGGTGAACCAATCATCTGTGGAAGCGGTTGAACAGGCACAGCAGAAGCAGGAAGAAGCAGAAAAACAGGCAAGGCAGGCAGAGAATCAGGCGGAAAGAGAAAGAAAACAGGCAGATGTGGAGATACAAAGAGCCAGGAGAAAAGCAAAATCAGAAGTTGAGGATATGAGAGAAAGGCAGTTTTTCTGGGATTGGGGATATCTTTGTGTCATTTTCTTTTCGTTTATTCAGAATGGAGCATTTCAGAGGGATTTATTGCAGCTTATCACGGTGCCAATCAATTGGTGCAGGGGATATGTGGCATGGTTTGAACAGCTGGATTATATTGGATATTCTGCAGGAGAGGTGATTTTTGAACGAATATTTTCAAGTGCTGTGATTATGGCAGGAATTGTCGGGTGCGTACTTCTTGTATGGGGTGGAATTGAGCAGTATAGAAAGATATGGGATGAGATTTATAAAATGGTTTTGATAGCCAGTATTTCCTTTATTGTGGTATTAGGAAACTTGATACGGGAATATTTGCCATTTAATTTGCTGTTTGTGATTTTGGTCATAAATGTAGGGGCTGTTCTGATTAGAATATATTTGAATAATAAGAATGTTGGTTATTGAACGATAAAGCGAATTTATTTGCTATAATGAATTTCTATATTTTCTTGTCAGTCAGGCCTAACGATGTTACACTGAAAGCGTATAGAAACTCAAACGATGTTACCTATTGTAGGAACTGGAGCTTTACAAGGTAACATTTTTTTATATGAGAAGGTATGATGAAGCTAATTATTGAAGGAGACAAGCTATGAAAGAGGAGACAAAAGTAAGAACAGCAACGGAAGAAAGTGGACAGGTGTAAAATGAGAATAGTAACAGCAGCGGACAATCCATATAAGATTGCTGGAGATATACTTTTGGCATCTTCGGAAGTGAAAGCGGATTTCAGAAGTGTTGATTTATATGGAACTTCTGTCCGAAGAAAAAAAGAAGATACGATATGTTCAAGATTTCATCTTGAGAATGAAAGTGGTACAGGAGATATCGTAGTATATCAGACATTTCCAGGAATGGAGTTGGTCTATAATGATATGCATATGGAATATTGTAATAAGATGCAGAGTCCACGTACTGGATTTATTGAAATTAATTATTGTCGGGAGGGGCGGTGTGAGTGTGCGTTTGGAGAGCGTAGTTATTGCTATATGGCAGCGGGAAATTTATCCATCTGTACCTTGCATAGGAAATCACATACATCAACATTTCCTACTTCCCATTATCATGGGATAACGATAACGATTGATTTGGAAGGAATTACAGATGAGATGGGAAGAATCTTGAAACTTCTTTCTATTAATCTTACTCAAATTTCAGAGTTTGCAGGAAAACAGGATTTTTATATGGTTCGTGCAAATGAAACTGTACAACATATATTTTCGGAATTATATACCGTTCAGGAACATATAAAGCCTAGTTATATTAGAATAAAGCTTCTGGAACTTTTATTGATATTAACAGAAATGGATTTTGACAGGATTAAGAACGACTATGTTTATTTTTCAAAATCGCAAAGGAACTGTACCAGACAGATTCATGATTTTATTGTAGAACATATCAAAGAACATTATACAATTGAGGAGTTGGCAGAGCGTTTTGAAATATCACCAACGGCAATGAAACGTTGTTTTAAGGGAATGTATGGCGCACCTGTTTATGCGTATCTCCGGACTTATCGTTTACAAATTGCTGAAAAATTATTACGGGAGGGGAGTTTATCTGTAGGTGAAATTGCAACAGAAATAGGATATACAAATCCAAATAAATTTACTTCGGCATTTCGAGGTGAATATGGAATGACACCGACGGAGTATAAAAAGAATGTCTGATTGGATAGAATCCAGTCTGACAGGTCATTGAGTTTTATATTAGTACCAGATAAAATATGCATTAGTTAGATAAGACTGACTAATGCATATTTTTTGATTTAGGAGGATTATAATGAAACAGAGAAAACTATTAACAAGCTTGTTTTTAGCAGCGACTTTGTCTATTTCTTTATTGACAGGTTGTGGAAATACAAGCAGCAGTACATCTGAAACAAAGCAAACAGAAAGCAGTGTTACAGACGAACAGACTACGAGCGTACAGAAGGAAAGTGGAACTGATGAGAATCAGAAGGCAGCAGATCAACTTTTAAGTGATCTGAAAGGTACTTATCAGGAACTGTGGCCGGTTATTCTAGCAGATGAATACGATCAGCTGTGGCTGGATGACAGTGCTTCAATTGTAGGAGAGGATAATGCTCAGGCGGCTGTTGAAAAGATGTCTTCTATGGTAACTGGAACAGTCACTGGTGAAGAAGCAGTGGAAACTTACAAGGATAGAAATATGGCATACGACTGTGAATTTTTACAGAATATAGATCGATTTACGTTTGACGGAACAACAATATCAGGTGTGGATGAAAATGGGAATGATATATTCAGCCATTCTTATCATTACGTAGGTATGGAAGAAACGCGTGGTCTGTACATTTACGAAAGTGATGATGCTGATTCCGGCGAGTTTACCTATTTCTGTATCGCTCCGGATACGATGAAAACAACATGGCATATTGAATTCAGATATGGCAGTGATCTGGATGCACTGGAAAAGTATGACGCAGGTGAATATGCTTATTGGCTGGCAGCAGGAATTTCTGTTGACTATACGCAAGCAGATGTTGAGAATTGTATACAACTATTCTGTAAAGAGAATCTGTCTGAATAGTAAATGAATTTGAGTCGGTGGAAATTGGAAAGAGTCTGATACCACCGACTTTTTTTAGGAGGATATAAGATCATGAATAAAAAGAAAAATCCTGAACTATCTCGGATGTTTGAATTTGCAGGGAACCGACACTGGTTGACCATTGCCGGATGTATTCTGGCAGGACTGTCCACGATACTTTCTATGATTCCCTTTGTCTGCATCTGGTTTGTGATTAGGGATATCTTACATGCAATGGTGCAGGGGAATATTTCTCTGGCAGCATCCAGCGGACATTATGCATGGCTCGCTGTGGCATTTTCAATGCTTAGCATTTTTTTGTATTTTGTAGCACTATGTTGTTCACACTTGGCAGCGTTTCGCACAGCAACCAATATGAAAAAAGAAGCTATGCATCATATTGTTACATTACCACTTGGATATTTCAGTCAGAATGCCAGTGGCAGACTTCGGAAAATTATTGATGATAATGCTGGACTGACCGAAGGGTTTCTGGCACACCAGTTACCGGATCTAACTGGTGCAGTTGTTATGCCGGTTGCAGTTATCATTTTGTTGTTTGTCTTTGATTGGAGACTTGGAATTTGTTGTCTGCTTCCGTTGGTCATCAGCGTATTTTTTCTGAAAAAAATGATGGGTGGAGATAATGCAGATTTTATGTCTGGATACATGACTGCCTTAGAAACAATGAACAAAGAAGCGGTTGAATTTGTCCGTGGAATCCCGGTTGTAAAGGTATTTCAGCAAACTGTGTATTCTTTCAAAAACTTTCACGCTGCGATTGAAGAATACAAAAAATATGCCAGCGGATATGCAATCTGCTGTCGTATTCCACTGACCGGATTTAATGTTACTTTAAATGGAACTTTCATTTTATTGATTCCGGCAGCAGTGTTGATTCTTACGGGTGCAAGTGGACAGGCTGACAGTCAGAAGCTGTTTTTGGATTTCCTGTTTTATAGTCTGTTTACACCGATTTGCACGACAATGATGAACCGTATCATGTTTGCAAGCGAACAATTGATGGCAGCCAAAAGTGCGATAAGCAGAATTGAAGCTGTTTTACAGGAGAAACCACTCGAAGAATCCAATACTCCAAAACAGCCAAAGGATGCTTCCGTTGTATTTCAGGATGTTTCCTTTACTTATCAGGGCACTGAGAAAAAAGCACTGGATCATGTGAGCTTCGAAATTCCGTCAGGAAAAACCATTGCATTAGTCGGAGCTTCCGGCAGTGGTAAATCTACAGCGGCAAGTCTGATCCCACGTTTTTATGATGTGCAGGAAGGCGCTGTTCTGGTTGGCGGTGTAGATGTTCGTGAGATTGCAAAAAATGATCTGATGGAGCAGATTGCATTTGTATTCCAGAATACACGCCTGTTTAATGACACTTTACTAGAAAATATCAGAGCTGCCAGACCGGAGGCCACACGTGATGAGGTATTGAAAGCAGCGGGAGCAGCCCAGTGCAAAGATATCATAGACAGACTCCCAAATGGGCTCGATACTGTGGTTGGAAACGGAGGAACTTATCTGTCCGGTGGTGAAAATCAGCGTATTGCATTAGCCCGTGCAATTCTCAAGGACGCACCGATTATCGTACTTGATGAAGCGACTGCTTTTGCAGATGCAGAAAATGAACATCAGATCCAGCTTGCCTTTGAAGGATTGACCCGTGGAAAAACAGTACTTATGATTGCACATCGTCTGTCTACGATTCAGAATGCAGACACGATTCTCGTGTTTGGTGATGGAAAAATCGTAGAATGTGGCAATCATCAGGAACTTGTGAATCAAAATGGCATTTATGCATCGATGTGGAAAGAGTATCAGACACAGATTACCTGGAAGGTTGGAAAATCTGTGGGAAAGGAAAAAAAACATGATTAACAGATTGCAGAAAAAATATGCTCTGAGCGATCAGGGTGCAAAAGATCTTTTTAAAGCAATTGTTTACTCTGTACTGGCAAATATCAGCTTGATGCTTCCAGTTGCTTTACTTGCAATAGTATTAAATGCGATGCTTCCGGTGGCTCTTGGAATGGAAGATAAAACGGCAGGGCTTGCATGGTATACAGCTGCAGGAATTATCATTTTAGTTATTATTTTTATTTTTCATTATTTGCAATATACAAAAGCTTATATTGGTACCTATGAGGAAAGTGAACGTAGACGTATTACACTTGCAGAAAAGCTTAGGACGTTGCCACTTGGATTTTTCCATGAACGTGATCTTGCTGATCTGACAAGTACAATTATGGGTGACTGTGCAAGCTTTGAACATGCATTTTCCCATACTGTTCCTCAGTTCTTTGGAGCATTGATCTCGACAGCGATTGTGTGTATCGTACTTTTGATTATGAACTGGAAAATGGGACTGGCACTGCTATGGGTTGCACCGGTGGCATTTGCAATCGTACTGCTTTCACGAAAATGGCAGGAGAAGCTTGGAAAGAAATATATGACGGAAAGAATGAATCTGTCAGAAGGAATCCAGGAATGTCTGGAAACCGTACAGGATATCAAAGCGTGTAATCAGGAGAATACTTATCTTAAGAAACTGGATGCAAAAATGGATATAGCAGAGAAAGCACAGATTTCCAGCGAGATGGTCAGCGCAAGTCTAGTTACAACCGGTCAGATGATCTTAAGACTTGGTCTTGTAACTGTGATCGTTGTGGGAAGTTCTCTAATCTTACATGGAAAGATCAGTCTGTTTACGTATATTCTGTATCTGATCGCAGCCTCACGCCTGTACGATCCGCTTTCCGGAGCTATGGCAAATATGGCTGAACTCTTTGGTGCAAATTTACAGGTTAATCGTCTGAAAGAGATTCAGGAATATCCTTTAGAAAGCGGACAAAAAGACTATCACACCAAGGGCTATGACGTAACCTTTGACCATGTGAAATTTTCTTATGAAGAAGGAAAGCCGGTCTTAAAGGATGTATCATTTACTGCGAAACAGGGACAGGTAACCGCATTAGTCGGACCATCCGGCGGTGGTAAGAGTACTGTAGCAAAACTTGCCGCAAAATTCTATGACCTGGATGGAGGAAAGATTACACTTGGTGGCGTTGATATCGCAAAACTTGATTCGGTTGCATTGATGAAAGATTTCTCGATTGTATTTCAGGATGTTGTCCTGTTCAATAATACAATTATGGAAAATATTCGTGTTGGACGAAAAGGCGCAAGTGATACAGACGTTATTGCAGCAGCAAAGGCAGCAAAATGTCATGAATTTATCGAAAATTTACCGCAGGGTTATCAGACAGTAATAGGAGAAAATGGTTCTACGCTTTCCGGTGGAGAGTGCCAACGTCTTTCCATTGCTCGTGCACTTTTAAAAGATGCGCCTGTTATTTTGCTGGATGAAGCAACTGCTTCTTTAGATGTGGACAGTGAAACACAGATACAGGAAGCAATATCTGAACTGGTCAGTGGAAAGACAGTTCTGGTAATCGCTCACAGGATGAGAACGATTGAAGCAGCGGATCAGATCGTTGTTCTGGATAAAGGTGTTGTGGCAGAAAAAGGAAACCATGATACGCTTATGAAGAAAAATGGTCTATATCGTAAGTTAGTTGATCTGCAGACGGAAGCGGCAAACTGGAAACTTAATATATAATTTGTAGTGATGCTGGTTTAAGTTTCGCTAAGTTTCACATGTACAAATAGATGCGAGAAATCCAATAGAGAATATGTACAAAAGGCATTGAAAACCATGGAACCATTGGTTTTACAGTGCCTTTTTTTGAGTAAAGAGAAAAATTCAGTAAATTTAAGTTTTGCTAAGGTTCACTAAGTTCTATTCTTTTGATTTTCGCCACTGTTTTGACGGCTCTCGTTTACCACAATCATCACAGGTCTGCGGCCAGTTGATTTTCCATTCAAAATATTCATTTCGGGTTATCTCGCCAGATTTTAGTTCTTCTTTTCTAAGTGTCCATTCTTTCAGAAAATCATTGAGAACCCCATAATTAAACCACATACCAACAGGTGGATGTGCAGGCCAGCTATCAGAATCATGGTAGCGGATAGCGGTATCGTCGCTGGAATTTGATTTTTCACCCGGATAAGTCTCTAACTGAAAGAGATTGATCATGCCGGGATTAAATTCATCCATCCAGAACAGAATTTCCATCAGCTCAGAAGCATTCATCGTAGTTGGTTCATGTAGTGTCAGTGGGTTCACATCCAGAATTTTAGCCATTTCAGTCACCAGATCTTTACGGGGAACCCGGTAGTTGGTTTCGTATTGGGCAAGGCGGTTTGCACCCTTATCGCCCCAACCGAGAGCGGCACCGAGTTCAGCCTGTGTCATATTCCGGAATGTCCGAATTTTTTTAATTTTATCACCAATTGTCATATCAGATTTCCTGCTTTCTATTTGATAAGTCTATTTTACTATCAAAAGCTCAGAATGTAAACAGAAACATTCGCAACAAAGCGAATGAAATGCTTGACATTAACATTAAAGCGAAATATAATAACAGCATAATCAATATTCGCATAAAAGCGAATAAACAAAGCGGGGATGAAAAAATCAAATTTTTTTATGAAAAATATGACCTTATTGCCTCTGCCACGTGTGATTAGTAGAAAAAGGTTTTGAATAGGAATTCAAGAGCTTTTTATGTACCTTGAAAATTAAATGAGCTGTATAGGTACCCTTAGAGGTTTAAAGGACAACACAGAATTCCACCGCTGTACCAGAGAGTAGCATGTGGAAGTCGAAGATACTCCGGCAACGGCTGGCAGGCTCGAGAAGGAGCTGGCAGCATTCAGAAAAATTCTGATAGAGGTCAAATGTAACGTTGACACCGCCTGTACGAATGGAAGCCAACACGCCGAACAGAAGAAAATTCATCATTAGACAACATCGAAAACGACAGAAGAAGGTACTGACAACGGGCATGAAACCGCTGTCTGGGAGGTGATGCAGAAGAATACGGAGGAAAGGAGGTATGTGCATCATGAGAAAGACAACAGAGTATAACACAGAAAATCGTCTGACTGTGGATATTGAAGGTTTAATGGCAATGCTATCCTGCGGTGCAGTCACAGCAAGAAAAATCGCAGACTGTGCAGAAGCAAAGATCATTGTTGGCAGACGTGTTCTCTATAACGTGGATAAGATAAAAAAATATCTTGATGCAATGGCAGTGTAATGGACGAGAACAGGAGAAAACAACGAATTTCCTTCGGAATGAGAGTGCAAAGAAAAATTGGTGTTTTTCAAGAATTTACCCTTGGAAATCCTAAAATATTATGTTAATCTGTGAGCAGATATCAGACAGATTATGACTGATACGAACAGGACAAAAATCATTCCGAATAACAAACAACGAATGTGAAAGGAATGATTAGTATGGCAAGAAAAGACAACAAAGGCAGAAATTTAAGAACAGGAGAGAGCCAGCGATCAGATGGACGTTATATGTATCGCTACAAAGATGAGATTACCGGAAAGCGGATAACAATCTATGATATGGATCTTGCGAGCCTGAGAGAACAGGAAAAAAAGGTCAATAAAGATATGGATGATCAGCTTATTACAGACACATCTGTAAAGAAGCTGACGGTAAATGGCTTGTTTGAACGGTATATGGCAACGACGAATATCCGGGAAAGAACGAAGAAGAATTATATCGGTATGTGGAATCACCGGGTGCGTAATACACTGGGAAATATTCGTGTGGTAGATTTTAAGACCTCTCATGTACGGACATTTTTTTCGCAGCTGTCAGATGAAGGGCTGGCACACAGTACGATCAAAGGCTTTTATGCTATGCTTAACCCAAGTTTTGAGATGGCAGTAGCAGACGAGATTATCCGAAAGAATCCGGTTACAGGAACACTTGGAGATTATGGTGCCCCGGCAAAAGAAAAAGAAGCATTGACTTTGGAACAGCAGGAAAAACTTCTGAAATTTGTGGAGAATAGTAAGGTATATAAACCACATCTTCCAATGATGCAGATTATGTTCGGGGCTTGTCTGAGAGTGAGTGAAACAATTGGATTGACCTGGTCGGATGTAGATATGAAGAACAGGGAAATCCATGTGGGAGGTCAGCTTGTTTACTATGAAGGTGATGAAGGCTATTGTTTCCATGATTCTGAAACCAAAACGGATGCGGGCATCAGAACGATACCGATGACGCAGACTGTGTATGACGCATTTCGTAAGCAGAAGGAATTGAATCTGATGCTGGGATTGCAGAGTAATGTAGAGATTGGTGGACGTAGTGGATTCATCTTCAATACAAAACATGGACGTCCGATCATGCCGGCAGGTGTAAACAGTTTCCTAAAGAACATTGTAAATGCTTATAACAAAAAGGAAACGGCATTGGCAGCCCAGGAAAACAGAGAACCTGAGCTGATGCCTCATATATCTGCTCATACGCTTCGGCATACGGGCTGTACCAGATTGGGTGAAAACAATGTCAATCCGAAAGTCATGCAGTATGTGATGGGACATTCCGATGCAAAGATTACGATGAACGTATATAACCATATCGCCGAAATGTCTCATGTAGAAAATGAAATGTCAAAAATGAACCTGCCAGATGCTGTACCAGCAGTGGTGTAAATTCAGGTCACTGGTGTAATTTGGTGTAAAGAAAATAAGCATTACACCAAAATCAAATGAAATGGTGTAAAAATGGTGTAAAACCAAGAAAATTGAGTGTGAGTGCAATTTGAAATCCCTTGCAAACCCTGTAAAAATTACGGTTTGCAAAAAAATATTCAAATTATTAGCACTCACCTCTTGACAGTGCTAACAACTGGTGTTATAGTATCAATAGAACATGAGTAGGAGGTGTGCGTATGAACATCAATAAATTTACCCAGAAATCTATGGAAGCCGTACAGGGATGTGAAAAAATTGCCAGCGATTATGGCAATCAGGAAATAGAGCAGGAGCATCTTCTTTATAGTCTGCTGACTATGGAGGACAGCCTGATTTTAAAAATGATCGAGAAGATGGAGATCAACCAGCAGTACTTTGTGAACAAAGTCGAAGAGATGATCAGTAAGAGAACCAAGGTTCAGGGAGGACAGTCCTATGTGGGGCAGTATCTGAACAAGGTACTGATCTCTGCTGAGGATGAGATGAAGGTGTTTGGAGATGAGTATGTCTCTGTGGAACATCTGATGCTCGCCATGATCAAGTATCCGAGTCCTTCCATGAAGGAGCTGTTCCGTGAGTTTGGCATCACCAGAGAGCGGTTTTTACAGGCATTGTCTACGGTAAGAGGCAATCAGAGAGTCACCAGTGACAATCCGGAGGCGACCTATGATACACTTACCAAATACGGACAGGATCTGGTAGAGAAAGCCAGAGACCAGAAGCTGGATCCGGTTATTGGCAGGGATAACGAGATCAGAAATGTGATCCGTATCCTTTCCCGTAAGACAAAGAACAACCCGGTTCTGATCGGTGAGCCTGGTGTAGGTAAGACTGCGGTTGTAGAAGGTCTGGCACAGCGTATTGTGAAAGGTGATGTACCGCAGGGACTGAAGGATAAGAAGATTTTTGCACTGGACATGGGAGCACTGGTAGCGGGTGCCAAGTACAGAGGAGAATTTGAGGAGCGTCTGAAAGCGGTTCTTGAAGATGTGAAGAACAGTGAGGGACAGATCATTCTGTTCATTGATGAGCTGCATACCATTGTTGGTGCAGGCAAGACAGATGGTGCACTGGATGCCGGTAATATGTTAAAGCCTATGCTGGCAAGAGGTGAGCTGCACTGTATCGGGGCAACCACGTTGGACGAGTATCGTCAGTATATTGAGAAGGATGCAGCACTGGAGCGTCGTTTCCAGCCGGTTATGGTAGAGGAGCCTACTGTTGAGGATACTATTTCCATTCTCCGTGGACTGAAAGAGAGATATGAGGTCTACCATGGTGTCAAGATCATGGACAATGCCCTCGTCAGTGCAGCAGTGCTTTCTCACAGATACATTTCTGACAGGTTCCTGCCGGATAAGGCGATTGACCTGGTGGATGAAGCCTGTGCCCTGATCAAGACGGAGCTGGACTCCATGCCTACAGAGCTGGATGAGCTGAAGCGTAAGATCGACCAGCTTTCAATTGAAGAGATCGCCCTGAAAAAGGAGGATGACAGACTCAGTCAGGAGAGACTGGAGGATCTTCAGAAGGAGCTGGCTGAGCTGAAGGAAGAGTTCAGTAACAGAAAGGCACAGTGGGAGAATGAAAAGGCTTCCGTTGAGAAGCTGTCAAAGCTCCGTGAGGAAATTGAAAATGTTAATAATCAGATAGAGATTGCTCAGCGGGAGGGTGATTTTGCCAAGGCCAGTGAGCTGAACTACAGTACCCTTCCAAGCCTGAAGAAGCAGCTTGAGATCGAGGAAGCAAACGTAAAGAATAAGGATCTTTCCCTGGTTCATGAGAGTGTATCCGAGGAGGAGATCGCAAGGATCATTTCCAGATGGACAGGTATCCCGGTTGCCAAGCTGACGGAGAGTGAACGAAACAAGACACTGCATCTGGATGAGGAGCTGCATAAGAGAGTGATCGGACAGGATGAGGGTGTTACGAAGGTGACAGAGGCGATCATCCGTTCCAAGGCAGGTATCAAGGATCCCAGAAAGCCGATCGGTTCCTTCCTGTTCCTCGGACCTACCGGTGTAGGTAAGACAGAGCTTGCCAAGGCTCTGGCAGCAGCCCTGTTTGATGATGAGAACAATATGGTGCGTATCGATATGAGCGAGTACATGGAGAAATATTCTGTGTCCAGACTGATCGGAGCGCCTCCTGGATATGTTGGTTATGAAGAGGGCGGACAGCTGACAGAGGCCGTCAGGAGGAAACCGTATTCCGTTGTCCTGTTTGATGAGATCGAAAAGGCTCATCCGGATGTATTTAATGTACTTCTGCAGGTACTGGATGATGGACGTATCACGGATTCCCAGGGACGTACCGTAGACTTTAAGAATACGATCCTGATCATGACATCCAATATCGGAGCATCCTATCTGCTGGATGGAATTGATGAAAAGGGCAATATCAGTGAAGAAGCAAAGAAGCAGGTTATGAATGATCTGCGTGCCCACTTCAGACCGGAATTCCTGAACCGTCTGGACGAAACGATTTTGTTCAAACCATTGACCAGAGATAATATCGGTGGCATAATTAAACTTATCATTGCAGACCTGAATAAGAGACTTGCAGATAAGGAGCTTACCGTAAAGCTGACTCCGGAAGCAGAGAACCTGATCGTGGAGAATGCCTATGATCCGGTTTATGGTGCAAGGCCCTTGAAGCGATATGTACAGAAATATGTTGAAACACTGGCAGCCAAGCTGATCCTTGCTGATGAGACGGATGAGGGTGATACGATCCTGATCGATGCAGTGAACGGAGAGCTTACAGCCAGGGTGGAGAAGAAAGCCTAAGGACTGCAGAAACAGACAGGAGGTTACAGGATGTTACCGCAGGACGCAGATATGCTTTTGAGTATTATAAATATGAAGCTCCGTGATTTTTATGGAAGTCTGGATGCTCTGTGTGAGGATCTGGATGAGGATAAGGAGCAGATACAGAAGACACTTTCCGGGATAGGATATACCTACGATGGAGAGAAGAATCAGTTTATTGCAGGATAGCCGTAAGGCTATCCTGTTCTTTGTGTGCGCAGAAGGAAAACGAGCGGCTTCGAGAGCGGCCATAGCAGAAGGAAAACGAGCGGCTGCGGAAGCAGCAGTGTATATAGAGGAGTTTGATTATTGGAAGAGCAGTTTGATGAATATGATGCAGCCAGAGAAAGAAGGCAGCGCCGGCTCGCAGAGATGAAGCGTAAGAAGAAGCAGCAGGCACTGTTTCGGAAGTACTTCCGCTTTGGTGCAATTGGAGCTGTAGTTTTTATAGCTGTTCTGGTTGTTCTGATCGGTAATGGTATTTCAAAAAGAAATAAGAATAAAGAGCAGCAGGGTGTACAGACAGAAACAGCAGAACTTCAGGCAGTGGCGGAAACAGAAGCAGAGGAGTCCTTACCTTTAGCAGATCAGAAAGAGCCAGCAGAAGTACAGGCAGCAGAGCCTGAAGAAAATAAAATATATGAGGCAGCAGAATCGCCGGATATGAAAGCAGTCAGCGAGGAGGTCATCAGCAGCAATGCTATTTTTATCGATCTGAGGAAAAATGAGATCCTTGCACAGCGGGCAGCCAGACAGGTCATTGATCCAGCATCCATGACCAAGATCCTGACGGTACTTGTGGCAGCAGAGCAGATTGAGGAAAAGAATCTTGATGATAAGGTGACGATCACTATAGATATTACAGACTACAGCTACAGTAACGACTGCAGCAGTGTGGGCTTCGCAGAGAATGAAAGGGTGACAGTACAGGATCTTTTCTATGGAACGATCCTGCCCTCCGGTGCAGATGCTGCACTGGCACTGGCAACCTATGTGGCCGGGAGTCAGGAGGCATTTGTGGAGCTGATGAATGAAAAGCTGCAGAAGCTTGGCCTTTCTGACACGGCACATTTTACCAACTGTGTCGGATTATATGATGAGGCACATCGCTGCACAGTTTATGATATGGCGATGATCATGGAAGCGGCGATGGATAATCCACTTTGCAGAGAGGTTATGTCAGCACATACTTATACGACATCTGCTACGGCAGAGCACCCGGATGGGATTACCATATCCAACTGGTTTCTGCGCCGGATCGAGGATAAGGAAACCGGGGCAGAGATCGTCTGTGGCAAGACCGGGTATGTGGTGCAGTCCGGAAACTGTGCAGCCAGCTATGGAGAGGATCAGAACGGAAACGGTTATATCTGTGTGACTGCCGATTCTACCAGTGCATGGCGGTGTATTTATGACCATGTGGCACTGTACAGTGAATTTACAGCCTGAGCTGCCTTAAGAAAATCTTTAGACAGCTTTAAGAATGGCTACAGTTTTTTTGAAGAAATTTTTGCTATAATCACGTTATAGCTATGAGAGGTGATGTGATATGCAAAAAGAAGAACTTGAATTTATTGATGTAGCAGAAGAACCAAAGAAAACAGAGAAGAAAAGAAGACGTGCGATAAGTCAGAAGGAGGCAGATAAAAGAGGGCAGATCTTTGCCATGCTGCTGCTTACTGTGGTATTGTGCGCAGCAGTTTATGCTCTGATCAGGACACTTGGGATCGGTGTGTAGAGTGTAAAAAAACAGGAATTTTCCGGGAAAAGATGCATATAGGATGCTGATATTTCCCTGAGAAGACATGGATAGAAATGCAGAAGCATATAGATAGGATAAGAGAGCAAAAGAGGGAGATTTCCTTCATGAGCCTTACGAAAAGAATCCTGTCCTGTATGCTTCTTTTATTATTGCTTGCTCTGGTTTTGCTTAATGCCTGGCACGGAGAACAGGAAAAGAGGCAGGAAAAAACAGATTTTTCAGCAGTTTTCTGTGAAGGAGAGGAAATCCAGGAAACACTGGCAGATGCAGAACAGGTGGAAGAGCCTGAAAATAAGAAAATAGCCATCACCTTTGATGACGGTCCACATCCGGTATATACGAAGCAGCTTCTGGATGGCCTTCTGGAGCGAAAGGTGAAGGCTACTTTTTTTGTGACCGGGGAACAGGCAGAAAACTATCCGGAGCTGATTGAAAGAATGGACGAAGAAGGACATCTGATTGGAAATCATACTTACAGCCATGTACAGCTGCGCTCCTCCAACAGAGATACATTTAAGGAGGAGCTGATCAGAACCAATCAGGTGATTTATGATATTACCGGAAAGGAGACGGAATATGTAAGGCCGCCTTATGGCGCATGGGACAAAACCTTTGAAACAGAACTGAATATGTTTCCTGTACTCTGGACTGTGGATCCTCTGGACTGGTGCTCATCCAATGCCGGCTGTATCGCAAGAAGCATTCTGGCAAAAGCCGGAGAAAATGATATTATCCTCATGCATGATGAGTATGAATCTACCGTGCAGGCTGCACTCATGGTAGTGGATCAGTTATTGAAGGAGGGGTACGAATTTGTAACGGTGGATGAAATTTTGTTTGACTGATCTGGTTTTTATAAATGAAACAACGCAGGAAGCTTCATACCAGGTACGGGGCTTTTTGTCATTTTCATCAGTCATCATAGATCATATGAATTTCTCGAAGGGATAAATACATGGGTGTGAATTCTGAGTCGACAGAATGGAGTGGTTTCATATTTATTTCCATTGGATGAAAACCATTTTTTAGATAAAATGATTCTGCTTCAGGAATGGCATGCAGAAATAATGCTTTGAAACCAATGACGTCGGTTAACAGAGAATTGGTATGATAAATGATATTTCTCATAATCCAGGCAGCAATGGGAAGATCCTCGTTGTCATATTGGTAGAAGAGATTCTGGTATTTTTCATTGACGGCAAACATTTTGATTTCTATTGCTGGAATGCCACAGATCTGTATATCAAACTCTTTGTTGTACTTCTGAGCTTCATCTGGGTCAAGACGTATCCGGTCTTCGTAGGGGATGGAGGTTGTGGAAAGTGTATAGTAGGCAACAATTTCTCTTTTTTCTTCCTGACCGGTATCATCATAAAAAACATTCCAGACCACATAGGAGACGCCATCACCAGAGTTTTGATATTGAACAGCCTCTTTTTTTATGAAATCATCAAAAGAATCATAATATTTTCCCGCATGGAAATGAGAAAGGGCAGACGAAGAATCCTGATATGCTTTTGCCAATGATGTCACATCAGGATTAAAATATTCTATATGTGTATGAGGGTGAAAATTACTTTCGTTTTGCAAAGAGATTTGCCGCCTTTTTACAGGAATCAAGAAATTCACCGGATACCTTGTTGGTATTGAATTCCTGAACGAATTGAGAGGAATTTTGCCTTTTGATGATGGATATTTTATTAACAGGTTTTGCTAATACAGCCATGGAAATTTCCTCCTTTTGTATTGATGAGTGACCAGAATTTATTTTCTTATTCATATTATACCATTAAGGGGAGCGGGAAAACAATCATTGTTTCAGGCTATAATATGAAATTATTTCTGAGTATTATAGCATGGGGACAATAAAATCACAAGTAATTATTTTATTGTATATGCAGTTTTTGAACATTTATTCATAATCAAATTCATTGAGTTCGTAGCCTCTCTATGTTACACTGAAATCCAAAGAAACCGCATAACAGAGGAGAATAAAGATGAAGTGTACATGGAAAAGAAAACAGGGCTGGTTTCTGGCGATCCTGCTGGCAGCAGTATTTGTATCTGCAGGCTGCACAGGAAAAGCTGACGCAGATTTACCGGTAGGAGCAGAAGGCGAAGTGAAGCAGCAGGAAGCAGGACAGACAGATGCACAGGCAGATGAGGATCTGAGCGCAGAGGACGAAACCGGCAGGGAAGATCAGGCAGAGGATGTGCTGCTCCTTGCAGGAAGGAAGAAGGTCGTAGGTGTGCAGCCGGATGGCACAGCAGACCTTTTGTACGAAGCCGGGGAAGGATATTATGTGCAGAGTGCAGTCTATGGGGACGGAATAGTGTTTGTGGCTGTTTATCAGGAGCAGAATTCCGAAAGCACAGACAGCGGGGAGCTGGAACGCAGGCTGTGTGCGGTAGAGGACGGAGAGGAAACAGTACTCCTGGATATTGATGACACGATGAGCTGGGCACTGCAGATGGAGTACGTGGACGGAAGCCTGATCGTAGAGTACGTGATGGAAGATTATGCGAATTTTAATAATTCCTCCGAAACAAAGGTCATCGATTTTACGAAAACGTCAGAGGGCTGGCAGCAGGGAGACAGGTATCAGAAGCTTGCAGAGCTTCCGGGCTTTGCAGAAGGAAGCATTTATGCAAACTGGAAAAGAGCACTGGAGTCACTGAAATCATGCGGTGAACTGATCACCTTTGACAGTGAGGGAAACCGTCTGATCAGCTATGATACGGATGGAAATCTTCTCTGGGAATCTGCACTGCTTCAGGATACGTATGATGTGGATGAGGTAAACAGTGATTATACGGTATATAGCTACACAGATTACCCGGAAGAGGACAGATATGATCTGTATGATGGAAGTCTGATCCTGCATGATAATAGAACAGGGGAAGAGCAGACACTTTTTACCTGGAATGAGAAGTCAGAGGATAAAAGGGCAATACCGTTAAAGCTTACAGAGGATAAGCTGTACTATTATCAGAGTGAGGAAAAACAGGAAGAAAGGGAAGTATTCGACAGGAAACAGATCTACAGCTATGAGCTTAAGACAGGAGAAGAAACTTTTCTGTATGAGGCGGGAAGACTTGCCGGACCGCCGATGAATACGATCACTGCAGGAGTCAGTGGTTTTGATGTTTATCAGGGAAGGTATTATTTTGCTGCCATGGAAGAGGACAGCATTGGCTGGGCTGTGCTTTCAGAAGACGAAATCGGGAAAACCCCGGCCGGGGGAAAGTCTTATCCCGGAGCATACTTTTCTGTATGGGATGAGAAACGTGATTTCAGACAGTATGGAACAGTAGAAGGCATTAAAAAAACAGTTATCAGTGACAGCTATGACATCGATGTTTATGAGTATTATCAGGAATGCTTTAAGCTGGATCCCTCCTATGAGCAGGCAGAACGGATCAATGAGACCCTGAAGGAGATCTGGGAAGGGGATATCCGGTATGCGGAAGATGGAGCAGCACAGGAGCTCTCTTATCTGACCGGGAATGACGAACTGGATGGATATTCCCGGAGCATGTATCCTTTATCTTATGATAATGAACTGAGCCGGGTGGAAGTGCTTGGAGCAGACTATCTGACAGTGGATTACAGCGGTTATGAATATACTGGCGGTGCCCATGGCTATCCCTATCGCAGCCATTATCTGTTTGATCTGACTACAGGAGAGGAAAAGACACTGGCAGATCTGTATCAGGGAAGTGTAGAGGAGTTTAAGGATATTGTGGCACAGTACAGTGTACAGAACTGGAAGGACAATCCGGATCCTTATTTCGGCTGGGACAGTGAGGATGCCGCCTATGCAGACCTTTACGATAACGCATCGCTGGATATGCTGATGCGGTATGGGACAGATGGAATTGTGATCGAGTATTCGCCTTATGAATATGGACCTTATGCATCCGGATATATTGGAGTAGAGATCCCCTATGAGGCATTGAATATTAATCTGTAATGTTGTATACTAAAATAAGTAGAAAGGCCTGCGGAAGGGATTCTGCAGGCTTTTTTCCTGTAGATTTGAAGAAGAAAGGAATGAAGTTATGCATTCGCCTTTGGAAATAGCAAAGAATTTTGTGGAGATCGGACTCCACAAGGTAAGACTGTCAGCCTTCAAGATGCTTGTGCTTGGTATTTTTGCCGGCATTTATATCGGCTTTGCGGGGATCGCATCAACGACAGCCTCAGCAACGATAGAGAATCCTTCTGTGGCAAGACTGTTAAGTGCCTGTGTATTCCCTGCCGGTATGGCGATGGTGCTGATCGCCGGAAGTGAGCTGTTTACCGGAAATAACCTGATCATTATCTCTCTTTTGGAAAAGAAGATTAAACTGACAGAAATGCTGAAGAACTGGTTCTTCGTATTTGTGGGCAATTTTATCGGTGCTTCCTTTGTGGCAGTGATGGTAGTATATGCCGGAATCCCGGGACTCTATGATGGCAGGCTTGCTGAAAAGATGGTGGCAGCCGCACTGACGAGAGTGAATCAGACTTTTCCAGAAGCCTTTGCCAGAGGTGTTCTCTGCAATATCCTGGTCTGTGTAGCGGTGTGGGGAGCTTTTGCAGCGAAGAAGGTATCCGGCAAGCTCCTGATGAGCTTCTGGCCGGTCATGCTGTTTGTACTTTGTGGGTTTGAGCACAGTATCGCAGATATTTATTTTGGGGTATCTGGGCTTCTGACCATGCCGAAATATGGAGTCAGTGGGGATGCCCTGACACTTGCAAGCTTCCTGCTGAAAAACCTGCTCCCGGTAACACTGGGCAATATCGCAGGCGGTGCAGGTATTGTGGGATGTGGCTACTGGGCTATGTATTTACGTCATACACCGGGATATGTACAGCCGATTGAACAGGAACAGGAAGAGATCGACGCGGCAGAGGAGTATTAAGAAATGGATTTATTTGAATATATGAGGAGCACGAGTATGGAAAGGGAAGCTCCTCTGGCAGCAAGACTGCGGCCAAGGACACTGGACGAGGTCGTAGGACAGCAGCACATCATCGGTAGGGACAAGCTGCTTTACCGGGCGATCAAGGCAGACAAGCTCAGCTCCATTATTTTTTACGGACCGCCGGGAACCGGCAAGACGACTCTTGCCAAGGTTATCGCCGGAACAACCAGTGCGGAATTTACCCAGATCAATGCCACGGTAGCCGGTAAGAAAGACATGGAGGATGTAATAAAGGCGGCGAAGGATACCCTTGGCATGTATGGAAAGAAGACTATTCTTTTCATAGATGAGATCCACCGCTTTAACAAGAGCCAGCAGGATTATCTGCTTCCCTTTGTGGAAGATGGTACAGTGATCCTGATCGGGGCGACGACGGAGAATCCTTATTTTGAGGTGAACGGGGCGCTGATCTCAAGGTCCATTATTTTTGAACTGAAGCCACTTTCTGTTGAGGATATCAAGGAGCTGATCCATCGTGCCGTTTATGACAAAGAGAGAGGAATGGGGGCATATGATGCAGAGATCGATGAAGATGCCCTTAATTTTCTTGCGGATATTTCAGGGGGAGATGCCAGACATGCACTGAATGCGGTGGAGCTTGGCATCATGACGACAGAGAGGGCACCAGATGGAAAGATCCATATCACGCTTCCGGTAGCACAGGAATGTATCCAGAAGCGGGCAGTCAGGTATGACAAATCCGGGGACAACCATTATGACACCGTATCGGCTTTTATCAAAAGTATGCGGGGATCTGATCCGGATGCGGCGGTGTATTATCTGGCGAGGATGCTGTATGCAGGAGAGAGCGTGACCTTTATTGCAAGACGTATTATGATCTGTGCTTCTGAGGATGTGGGAATGGCAGATCCACAGGCGATCCAGGTTGCGGTAAGTGCTTCTCTTGCGGTAGAAAGAGTGGGGATGCCGGAAGCACAGATCATACTGTCAGAGGCGGCCATGTATGTGGCCTGCGCACCAAAGAGCAATGCCTGTGTGGCGGCCATAGGAGAAGCGATGAGTGAAGTAGAAAGGTCAGGAAATCTTCCGATTCCTCCGCATCTGCAGGATGCCCATTATAAGAGCGCTGCGAAGCTGGGACACGGAAGCGGATATCTGTATGCCCATGATTATCCGAACAATTATGTAAAACAGCAGTATCTTCCCTATGAACTGAACGGTAAGGAATTTTACCATCCGTCAGGAAACGGATATGAGGTGAAGATTAAGGAACATATGAGCCGTCTGAAAAGAGAAGCGGCAGAGCCGGATAAGAAGACCGATCAGGCTGATCCAAGATGAAGAAAGAGCATGAAGAGGGAAAAAGGAACGGAGATATGAGTGAGACGACCGGGAAAAAACCAGCCGTAAAGAAAAAAGTGCGAAGGAAAGGAAAAAGAAGGGTATCGCTCAGAAGAAGGATCCTGACGATCCTGGCAATTCTGATGCCAGCAGCACTAATAGCAGGTGTTATTTTATATTTCCTTGTGTTCAGGGAAAACGCCGGAAAAGAAATTACAGAAGTGCCGGGGAATGATATACAGATACAGGAAAAGCCGGAGGAAGAAGCACCACAGAAGGGAATCGGGTCAAACATCATCAACCATATCCTGACGGCAGAATCTGCTGTGGAGGAATCCTATCAGAAAAGACCTAAGACAGTAGAGATCACGGAGGAGAATGCAGCAGATTTTGCAACGCTGGAGTCCTGTCTGATCGATGGCTCTGCAGGCAAGGTCAATGTGAAGGTCAAGGGAGAGGGAATACCTGCCAGTGATGATAAGTATTATTATCTGTTTGCTCTCAATACTTATGATAATACGATCCCGGATGATGCCGAATATCTTTCCAGGCTTTATAAGGATGAAGGGGCAGAATTCTCTACACCATTAAATTACAATTATTCCACCAGTAAGCTTTACAAGAAATTTGTTGTAGCGGTGAAGAAGGATGGAAAGTATCTGGCAGTGACAGGACCAAGGTATATCACCAATCCGGAAGCGATCGCTAAATATGGCTCTGTTTATCAGGTGCCTGCAACGAAAAAGGGACTTCTTGTGGATCCCAACAAGCTCAGAGGAAACGAACTGGATGATCTTGGGATCAAGCAGGCTGCCTATAATATTCCGGTAGCAAGACTGCTCGGTCCGAGTACCCACAGTGCCTACCCGACGATCCAGTATACCTATAACGGAAAAACCTACACACTGAACGGGCAGGTGATCGCAGAGTATGATCTTGTATTCAGTACACTGACAGCCAAGGGGATCTCTACGACAGCAATTATCCTGAATAATTATTCCGGCTCCTATCCACAGCTCATTCATCCGAAGTCCAGAAGCTATGGGGCAGCTCCCTATTATATGTTCAACGGAGCAGAGGAATCCGGAGTGGACTATATGGCGGCGATCGGTACCTTCCTGGCGGAGAGGTATTCCGGTAACAGCCACGGGCGGATCTCCAACTGGGTCATTGCTAATGAGATTAATGCCAGAAAAGAATGGAATTATATGGAGCGTGTGGGCACCTCAGAATATGTGGAGGAATATGCCAAGGCTTTCCGGGTTTTCTATACTGCGATCAAGAGTGTCAGCAGCAGTGCCAGAGTATACATGCCGATCGATCAGCAGTGGGACAGGAATCTGAAGAACAATACGAACTATGATGGCCGTGATATTGTGGATGAGTTTAACAGAAATATCAAATCTACGGGAAATATTGACTGGGGTCTTTCCCAGCATCCTTACAATGTACCTCTGACAGAGGCAAGGATCTGGAAGTCAAATAAGCTGGTCACCCACAGTGCGGATACGTCCATGATCACAATGGCCAATATCGAGGTGCTGACCAATTATATGGCACAGGATGCCTACCGGACAGATGACGGAGAGGTCAGAAGCATTATCCTGAGTGAACAGGGCTACACCTCCACAGCAGGGGAGGCACTGCAGGCAGCTGCGATCGCCTATGCGTATTACCGGGTAGAGAATAACCCTCATATTGATGGTTTCCTCTTAAACCGTGAGACCGATGCTTCAGAAGAAGTGGCGCAGGGACTTGCCTTTGGGTTAAACCATGCAAACGGAAGTCCAAAGCAGTCCTACAATGTATATAAATATATAGATACACCAAATCATGCCCAGTATACGGATTTCGCCAAGTCGATCATTGGCATATCAAGCTGGAGTGAGATCATGAGATAAAAAGAACCGCAGGAGCAGTGATGCACCTGCGGTTTTTGCATAGGCGTTACATTCAGAACAGCTGCTCTATCAGGTACTGATAGATTTCCTGGTTTTTTTTCTGCCAGTTGTCACAGATGGCAGCAGCTGTTTCTTCTACAGGGACGGAAATGATCAGGTCGACAAGCGTGACATTTCCTTCCTTGGCCTTTAAATGGGCTTCGTATTCGCCGGAGGTTGACTTGTAGTAGTCGGCAAGTATAGAAACCTCATTACGAAGCTCCATTTCATTTTCTTTCAGATATTCATCAATTTCCTGTCGGATAGAAGCACTGATCTGTTGGGAAAAGAAATCCAGGGTCTGCTTTCCATCCTTTGTCAGCAGAAGCTGGGTTCTGTTCCGGACCGTTCTGGCATCTACGAGGCCGGTATCTGTAAGCTCCCGGATGACCTGCTGCAGGGTAAGAAAGTTGGTATATTCCCTTGTCAGGATAAAATCGCTGATCTGGGCAGCAGTCAGAGGGAAGCTGACCCTGTTCAGCATATAAAGTACGATCAGTTTATATAAAGTTAAGGGATCTGACATAATAAAAACTCCGTTTCAAAATAAGCTAAAAAATAGATTCATCGGAACTGCTGCCCGGAAACAGGGCACCCTGAAAGGCATTCTGTTCTCTCATCTGTTTGTGCAGGGCATTTAATACTCCTCTTTTATCAAGGCTCCAGAGTGGTGCGGTCAGGAGGGAGCGGCTGCCGTCTCCGGTGACACGGTGTACTACAATATCCGGAGAAAGAAGCATAAGGCACCTGATCAGTACAGCCAGGTAATCATCACGGTCTGGAAAAAGACAGATGGAAGCAGGATCCCTTTCATACAGGTCAGCAAGATCTGTGCCTTTCAGGATATGAAGAAGCTGCAGCTTGACTCCGGATACTGGCAGGGTATTCAGGTAAGAAACGGAAGCGTACATATCCTCATCTGTTTCACCAGGAAGACCGAGGATCAGATGAACTATGACCGGTATATCAAGGGTAGCCAGACTGTGAACGGCCTTTTCAAAGCAGGGCAGCTCATAGCCCCTTCGGATAAAGCGTGCCGTCTTTTCGTGGATGGTCTGAAGGCCAAGCTCGATCCAGATCAGCTTGTCGGGATATTCATCCTTCAGCCGGCTAAGCAGGGATAGCACCTCATCCGGCAGGCAGTCAGGTCTTGTGGCAATGGAAATGCCGATGATCTCTTCAAGCTCAAGGGCACCTCGATAGATCTGTTCCAGGTAGGAAACAGGACCATAGGTATTGGTAAAGGCCTGAAAATAAGCCATAAACCGGGAGCCGGTCTGCTTGTGGTGGAAGAGAGACTTTCCCTTCTCAAGACTTTCACGGATGGAAGATCTGTCAAGAAGAGGAGCGGCAAAATCACCGCTCCCTCCACTGCTGCAGAAGATACAGCCTCCTCTGCCTAAGGTTCCGTCCCTGTTTGGACAGGTCAGTCCGGCATTCAGAGAGATCTTATATATTTTCTGTGAAAACTTCTGCTTAAAAAAGGCATCCAGAGAATAGTAGGGCTTGTCCAGCCAGTATTCCGGAAGAGAAACCTTATTTTCTGCAGAAAAATCTGATACTGACATAGTTATCTTTCAATATGGGATCTGACAGCTTCTGCAACAACCTCTGCTACTCTGGGATTAAAGGCTTCAGGCATGATGTTGTCTTCGTTTAATTCTTCATCAGGAACAAGGGAAGCGATAGCGTTTGCAGCGGCAAGCTTCATTTCTTCGGTGATCTTTGGAGCACGTCCTTCCAGGGCGCCCTTGAAGATTCCGGGGAAAGCCACTACATTGTTGACCTGATTGGGGAAGTCACTGCGTCCGGTACCAACGACCTTTGCACCGGCAGCCTTTGCAATATCTGGCATGATCTCGGGAACCGGATTTGCCATGGCAAAGAGAATGGCATCCCTGTTCATGGAGGCTACCATTTCGGGAGTCACAATGCCGGGAGCGGAAACGCCAACAAAAATATCTGCACCCTTCATGGCATCTGCAAGAGTACCGGTCTGCTGATCAAGATTGGTAAGCTCAGCCATTTTCTGCTGCATCCAGTTCAGTCCCTCTGTCTTTTTGGAGACGATACCAACCTTGTCACACATGGTAATATGAGGAAATCCGTATGTCAGAAGAAGCCTGGTAATGGCAACACCGGCACTTCCGGCTCCATTTACCACGATACGGCAGTCTTCCTTTTTCTTGCCAACTACCTTCAGGGCATTGATGATGCCGGCAAGCACAACGATGGCTGTACCATGCTGGTCATCATGGAAGACAGGGATGTCAAGGATTTCTTTTAAGCGTTCTTCTATTTCAAAGCATCTGGGAGCACTGATGTCTTCCAGATTGATGCCGCCAAAGCCGGGGGCAAGATAGGTCACAGCCTTGATAATCTCCTCCGTATCCTGGGTATCAAGACAGATCGGAACTGCATTGACACCGCCAAATTCCTTGAACAGAACAGCTTTTCCCTCCATGACCGGCATAGCGGCATAGGGACCGATATTGCCAAGGCCGAGAACGGCACTGCCATCGGATACAACAGCGACAGTATTTGCTTTCATGGTATATTTGTAAGCAGCCTCCTTATCCTGTGCAATCACCTTACAGGGCTCTGCAACACCGGGCGTATAGGCCAGGGAAAGATCTTCTCTTGATTTGACAGGGGACTTGGCTACAATCTCAAGCTTGCCATTCCATTCTTCATGAAGCTTCAGGGCTTTTTCATTTATTGTCATGACGAATACCTCACTTTTCATTTTTATACATCATTTCTATCATATATTATTTCGGACGGGGGTGCAAGGGAAGGAAAAATAAAATGTGCTTTCTGAAAAATGTGATATCGTGAATTAACCTTTACATGTAAGATATAATATGCTATTATAAGTAGTAATGAAAACTATGTTATAAAATGTTAAATAATAAATGAAATAGTTTTGGAGGTTCTGATGAAATATAAAATTGTGATTGACAGCTGCGGTGAACTGCCTTTTCAGTACCAGAATGATATCCGCTTTGAGCGTGTGCCCCTTGGCCTTGAGGTAGAAGGGGAAGTGATCATGGATGATGAGAACTTTGATCAGATTGATTTCCTAAAAAAGGTGGCAGCTTCGTCGAAATGCCCGAAGTCATTTTGTCCGTCACCCGAGAGATTTATGGAGGCTTACCGGACTGAGGCAGAGAATGTGTTTGTATTTACTCTTTCCTCCAAATTGAGCGGAAGCTACAACAGCGCAGAGCTTGGCAAAAAGCTGTATCTGGAAAAATATGGACATAAGAATATCTTTATCTGTGATTCAGAATCTGCAAGCTGTGGAGAAACAAATCAGGCACTGCTTGCAGCGAAGCTCTGTGAAGAGGGACTGTCCTTTGAAGAGGTGTGCAGAAGGGTATCTGAGTACCGGGATCATATGCATACCTATTTTGTTCTAGATAATCTGGAAACCTTACGGAAAAACGGAAGACTGACCGGAATCAAGGCACTGGTAGCATCCACCTTAAGCATCAAGCCGGTAATGGGATCAGAGAAGGGAGCTATCATCCAGCTTGGACAGGCGATCGGGATCAAGAAGGGACTGGCAAAGATGGCAGCAGCCGTTGCAGCAGATGCAGTACATCCCGAAGAGAAGACACTGATGATCACTCACTGTAACTGCCTTGAAAGAGCAGAAGCAGTAAAGGACATGATCCTGCAGAAGATTTCCTGCGGGGATGTGGTGATCATGGACACCAGAGGTGTCAGCAGCATGTATGCCAATGATGGTGGTGTGATCGTTACGCTATAAGGTGATATTCTGTAGAGCACTTTTAATATACTTCATCACGAAGGGATTGGAGGGAAGACGGTATCCGTCCTTCATGAAGACAGCAAGGGGGGTATAATGATCCATGTGGACAACATTGATAAGCCCCCGGTCATTCAGGAACACGAAGTGTTCAAAGGCGGAAATAGTATTATAAAAGTTATACATTTCAGAAAGAACGGAAACCTTTTTTCCGTTTTGGAGAAAAACATGTACATAGCGTCCTTCCTGGACCGCATAGAGAATATCATCCTCATCTACATACCAGGTTTTCTGTTCACTGCGGAGCTCGATTTTCGGAACACGGCAGGCACCAAGCTCTTCTGCTCTGTCAAGAACAGCGGTGAGCTCTGCCGTGATAATGGGCTTATCCAGATACAGAATACTATCCGGTATCCCTGACAGAGCAGAGGCTTTTTCCTTATAATTGATTTTCGAGGAGCACAGCACAATAGGAGCTGTAACTCCGTTTTCGACAAGCTGCAGGGCAAAGGTAAGCCCATCGGGTGCAGACGCTGTCATATCCAGAAAAAAAAGATCATACTGCATATGGTTGGTGGAAAGAATGCGGCAGTCACCAAAGGAATCGGCAAATAAAAGTCCGGTTTTGGCCTTCCGTTTATCCGATTCCCGCTTCAGAAGACGTTCCAGCTGTTTTCTGTCAGCAATATTGTCATCACAGATCGCAATGTGCATCAGGGGTTCCTCACTTATCATTATCATTAAAGAAGAGAGATTTCAAAGGGTGCATGGAGCAGGAGAGCGATCAGAAGGATCTGAAGGATCAGGATCGCAGGCATACCATACACAAAATACCAATGTCTTGTTTTATGACGAAAAGCATACATTCCAATAATGGAACCTATGCTTCCGCCAATTATTGCAACGATAAAAAGGGTTGCTTCCGGAATCCGGAAGGCCCTTTTTTTCGCTTTGTATTTATCGATGCCCATCAGCGCAAAGCCGATGAGATTCACGGCAATAAGATACTCGAGGAGTAAAGTAATAACGTCCATGCCTTACCTCCTGCTTTGATTACAGTTCTCCGCGCTCCTGCATTTTCATAGCACGAACCTTGGTAGAAAGTCCGAACAGATTGATGAAGCCTTCTGCATCGTGATGGTCATACAGATCACCGGTTGTGAAGCTTGCAATGCTCTCATTGTACAGAGAGTAAGGAGAAGTGGTACCGGCTTTGATGATATTGCCCTTGTAAAGCTTGAATTTCACTTCACCGGTTACATACTTCTGGGTGGATTCCACGAATGCCTGTACAGCTTCACGTAAAGGAGAGAACCATTTTCCTTCGTATACGATCTGTGCAAATTTGTTTCCCATGTCCTTCTTGACTGCGTAAGCATCACGGTCAAGGATCAGCTCCTCAAGCTGCTGGTGTGCTTCATAAAGAATGGTTCCGCCGGGAGTTTCATAAACACCTCTTGACTTCATGCCGACAACACGGTTTTCAACAATATCTACAATACCGATACCATGCTTGCCGCCAAGTTTGTTCAGGTCACGGATGATATCAGATACCTTTTTCTTTTCACCATTGATGGCTACCGGGACACCCTTTTCAAAGGAGAGTGATACATATTCGCCCTCATCAGGAGCCTTCTCAGGAGTAACACCAAGAACAAGGAGGTGATCGTAGTTGGGTTCGTTGGCAGGATCCTCAAGCTCAAGACCCTCATGGCTGATGTGCCAGATGTTACGGTCACGGCTATAGCTGGAATCTGCTGAGAAGGGAAGATTGATACCATGTGCCTTGCAGTACTCGATCTCAGATTCACGGGAATCCATAGTCCACTTTTCATTTCTCCATGCAGCGATGATCTTAAGATCAGGTGCCAGAGCCTTGATACCAAGCTCAAAACGGATCTGATCATTACCCTTTCCGGTAGCGCCGTGGCAGATTGCGGTAGCACCCTCCTTACGTGCAATTTCCACTAGCTTCTTGGCAATCAGAGGTCTTGCCATGGAAGTTCCAAGGAGATATTTGTTCTCATATACGGCATGAGCCTGTACACAGGGAACGATATATTCATCACAAAATTCATCGATAACATCGAGGATGTATAATTTTTCAGCACCGCAGGATTTTGCTCTTTCTTCAAGTCCGTCAAGCTCTTCTTCCTGACCACAGTCGATGCAGACGCAAACAACGTCGTAATTGAAATTCTCTTTTAACCAGGGGATGATGGCTGTAGTGTCAAGACCGCCTGAATACGCTAAGATTACCTTTTCTTTCATAATGTATGCCTCCGGTATGTTTGTTAGTTTTTTTTGTTTGGGTACATCATACTCCTTTCCAAATGGAAATGCAACACTTATTTTGCATAAATAAAAGAATATTTTTAATATTCTGCATAAAAACGAAAATACTATTGAATAATATGCATAAAAGGTGTATAGTTATGCGTTGAAAACAGGATGGGATTATTTCCAATTATTTTGTTGAGATTTAAAGCGCGAAAGAGTATTATTATTGTTATTGAATAAGAAAACGAGGATAAGGAAATGAGTAGGAAAGTGAAAATATTCATTGACGGAAGTGAGGGAACGACGGGACTCCGGATCCATGAGAGGTTTGCGGAGAGGGAGGACGTGGAGCTGCTTCCTATTTCATCAGAGCTGCGTAAGGATAAGGAAGAAAGAAAGAGACTGATCAATTCGTCAGATATTACTTTCCTGTGTCTGCCGGATGCTGCTGCAGAGGAATCCGTTTCTCTGGTAGAGAATGATCATGTAAGGATCATTGATACCTCTACGGCACACAGAACCATGGAAGGCTGGGCTTATGGCTTTCCGGAGCTGTCAAAGGAGCACAGGGAAGCGATCGCTGCCGGAAACAGGATCGCAGTTCCGGGCTGCTATGCCACAGGCTTTATATCCCTGGTATATCCCATGGTGGCAGAAGGACTGATCAGTGCAGATTATCCGGTCAGCGCCTTTGGAATTTCCGGTTACAGCGGCGGCGGCAGAAAGATGATCGCAGCCTATGAGGCGGAAGAGAGAGAGGATGCACTTCTTGCACCAAGGGAATATGCCCTTTCCCAGGCACATAAGCATCTGAAGGAAATGAAGAAGATCCCGGGGCTTAAGAGGGAACCGCTCTTTTCTCCTATCGTGGCAGATTATTACAGTGGCATGGTGGTTTCTGTTCCTGTATATACAGAATTGATGAATAAGGGAAGAACACCGCAGGAGGTGTGGAAATATCTGGCAGATTTTTATGCAGGCAGCTGTTTTGTAAGGGTGATGCCCTTTGGAGCGGAAGAAGCAAGCGCCAATATGCTTGCGGGCAATGCAATGAGCGGCAGAGACAGCCTTCGGATCTATGTAACGGGAAATGAAGACAGAGTCCTGCTTTCTTCCCAGTTTGACAATCTTGGAAAAGGGGCTTCCGGTGCAGCGATCCAGTGCCTGAATATTGCACTTGGCTGTGAGGAGTCGAAGGGACTTCATCTGTAGAGGATGATGTGAAAGGAAATGACAAGACCATGAATGAACGAATCCATGATGCTACATTATATGAAGATATTCCTTCTCCGGAGGGACGGGAAGAAAAGGAAATGGCAGTATACAGGCTGCTGAAGGAGCTGCAGATCCCTTATGAGAGACTGGATCATGAGCCGATGGAAACTATGGAAGCCTGTCAGGATGTTGATAAGCTGTTACATATTCATATGTGTAAGAACCTGTTCCTGTGCAACTCTCAGAAGACAGTCTTTTATCTTCTGATGATGCCGGGAGAGAAAAAGTTTAAGACAAAGGAGCTGTCAAAGCAGATCGGCAGTGCTAGGCTTTCCTTTGCCTCAGAGGAATATATGGTGAAATTCCTGAACATCCATCCGGGTGCAGTAAGCATTATGGGACTGATGAATGATACGGATAAGAGGGTCAATCTTCTGATCGATGAGGATGTGCTGAAGGAAGAATATCTAGGGTGTCACCCCTGCGTGAATACGGCAAGCCTGCAGCTTAAGACAAGGGATGTGCTAGAAAAGTTCCTGCCCTATACGGGACACGGATACCGGACGGTTCATCTGACAGGAGAGGATTAGAGAGATGATTGTACGGACAATGACCATAGAAGATTACCAGGGTGTCCATGATCTGTGGATGACGATTAAAGGCTTTGCCATTCGGAGCATAGATGATTCCCGGGAAGGTGTGGAACGTTTTTTAAAGAGAAATCCGGCTACAAGCGTAGTGGCGGAGGAAAACGGAGAGATCGTAGGGAGTATTCTCTGCGGGCATGATGGCAGAAGAGGATGTCTTTATCATGTCTGTGTCCGTGAGGACTGTCGTATGAGGGGCATTGGAAAGAGTATGGTCGTCAGGTGTATGGAAGAGCTGGAGAAGGAGAAGATCAGCAAGGTTTCCCTGATCGCCTTTACCGAGAATGACATCGGCAATGCTTTCTGGAAGGAAATCGGCTGGACAAAGCGGGAAGATCTGAATTATTATGATTTTGTACTGAACAGGGAAAATATCATCAATTACAATAAATAGGAAAGCAAGGAGGCAGTTCTTACGATGAAAAAGATTACAGGCGGTGTTACGGCAGCGAAGGGATTTCAGGCAGCAGCTGTGGCAGCAGGGATCAAATATAAAGACAGGGATGATATGGCGCTGATCTACAGCGAAAAGCCGTGTGTACTGGCAGGCACCTTTACCAGCAATGTGGTGAAGGCAGCACCGGTTCTGTTTGATAAGAAGGTAGTAGAGGAAAGTCCTTACGGACAGGCAGTTGTGATCAATGCTGGGATCGCCAATGCCTGCACAGGAAGGGAAGGCTTTTCCTACTGTGAGCAGACAGCGAAGGCAGCGGCGGAGGCACTTTCCATCTCTGAAAATGCGGTGCTTGTGGCATCCACCGGTGTCATCGGCATGCAGCTTCCCATTGACAGGATCGTAAGCGGTATTAAAAAGTTGACAGAGGGAAAGCAGGGAGATCTGGAAGCAGGAACGAGAGCGTCCAGGGCGATCATGACGACAGATACGAAGAATAAAGAGGCAGCTGTGCAGATCGAGATCAGCGGCAGGACAGTAACTCTTGGAGGTATGTGCAAGGGCTCTGGCATGATCCATCCCAATATGTGCACCATGCTGGCTTTCGTGACAACAGATGCTGTAATCTCCAAAGAGCTGCTGACAAAGGCAGTGAAGGAGGATGTTGTAGATACCTTTAATATGATCTCCGTAGACGGAGATACTTCTACGAATGATACACTGCTTGTACTGGCAAATGGTATGGCAGAGAATCCGGAGATCAGGGAGAACAGCCCGGAATACGAAGCGTTCCGTGAGGCACTCCATGAGATCAATGAAACCCTGGCAAAGAAGATGGCAGGAGACGGAGAGGGAGCAACCGCTCTTTTTGAAACAAAGGTCATCCATGCACCGTCCAAACAGGATGCCCGTATTCTTGCCAAAGCTGTTATCTGTTCCAGCCTGACGAAGGCTGCGATCTACGGACATGATGCCAACTGGGGAAGGATCCTGTGCGCCCTTGGCTACAGCGGTGTCATTTTTGATCCGGAGAAGATAGAGCTGTTCTTCGAAAGCAAAGCCGGCCGGATACAGATCTACAAGGATGGTGTGGCAGCAGACTACAGTGAGGAGGAGGCAACAAAGATTCTTTCCGAGCCGGAGGTTACTGTGGTTGTGGATATGAAGAACGGAGAAGAGAGTGCAACAGCATGGGGCTGCGACCTTACCTATGATTATGTAAAGATCAATGCAGATTACCGGAGTTGACAGCCGGGATTTCAGGGAGATATGAACATGGAAAAGGATATGGAACAGGTATTACGGAAGGCAGAGGTACTGATCGAGGCACTTCCCTACATACAGAAATTTAACAGGAAGATCATCGTAGTCAAATATGGCGGTTCAGCCATGAGCGATGAAGAGCTGCAGAAAAATGTCATCAAGGATGTTACCCTTTTGAAGCTGGTTGGCTTTAAACCGATCATCGTGCACGGCGGCGGCAAGGCCATCAGTAAATGGGTAGGAAAGGTTGGCAAGGAGGCAAAATTTGTGAATGGACTGCGTGTCACAGATGATGAGACCATGGAGATCGCAGAGATGGTGCTTTCCAGAGTCAATAAGCAGCTTGTGACTATGGTGGAGGAGCTTGGTGTCAAGGCCGTTGGTATCAGCGGTAAGGACGGCGGACTTCTGCAGGTGGAGAAAAAATATGCAGACGGTCAGGATATCGGTTATGTCGGAAATATCACAAAGGTAGACCCCAAGATCCTGTATGATCTGCTGGAGAAGGACTTCCTGCCGATCATTGCACCGATTGGTCTGGATGATCAGTTTGCCACCTATAATATCAATGCAGATGATGCAGCCTGTGCGATTGCCAAAGCAATCAGTGCGGACAAGCTGGTATTCCTGACAGATATTGAAGGATTATACAAAGATATTAATGACAAGAGCAGCTTTATTTCCAGGATCACAGCTTCTGGCGCAGAGGAGCTGATAGGTGACGGTGTGATCGGCGGCGGTATGCTGCCAAAGCTTGCAAACTGTGCATCTGCTGTAAAGAACGGTGTCAACAGAGTCCATATTCTTGATGGAAGGATTCCACATTGTCTCCTGCTTGAGATCTTCACTAATTCCGGTGTGGGAACCATGATCCTCAGAGACGAGGATAAACAGCTCCTGGAGCAGCACGATTAGGCAGAAAGAAAGGACATAGGCAGACATGGAATCAATGAAGAATTATATAGAGGATGCAGAGGCAGCACTCCTTCATACGTATAACCGTTTTCAGGTGGTGCTGGATAAGGGAGAAGGCGTTTACCTTTATGACATGGAAGGAAAGAAATATCTGGATTTCTGTGCAGGGATAGCTGTATTTGCCCTTGGCTATGGAAATAAGATTTACAATGATGCCCTGAAAGAGCAGATCGACAAGGTGATCCATACTTCCAATTATTATTATAATATACCGGCTATTGAAGCTGCCAAAAAGCTGAAAAAGATTTCCGGGATGGACAGAGTGTTTTTCACAAACAGCGGGGCAGAGTCTATTGAAGGAGCCATTAAGGCGGCAAGAAAATATGCTTATCTGAAGGACGGAAGAACAGACCATGAGATCATTGCCATGGAGCATTCCTTCCATGGAAGGACTATGGGGGCTCTTTCTGTTACAGGCAATAAAAAATACCGGGAAGCCTTTGAACCCATGATCGGAAATATCCGCTTTGCCACATTAAATGATTTTCAGAGTGTTCTGGATCAGGTGACAGATAAGACCTGTGCGATCCTGTTTGAAACGGTACAGGGAGAGGGCGGCATTTATCCTGCCACAGAAGAGTTTATGAAGCAGGTAAAGGCGCTGTGCGAGGAAAGGGACATTCTGATGATCCTTGACGAGATCCAGTGCGGTATGGGAAGATGCGGTGAGTATTATGCATGGCAGAGATATGGCATTAAGCCGGATATCATGACAAGTGCCAAGGCACTTGGCTGCGGTGTGCCGGTAGGTGCTTTTATGATGACAGAAAAGGTGGCTGCCCATTCTCTTACAAGCGGTGACCACGGAACGACCTATGGAGGAAATCCTCTTGCGGGTGCAGCTATCAATGCGGTACTTGATTTATTTGAGGAGAACCATATAATAGAACATGTGAACCAGATCGGAGATTATCTGGCAAATCGCCTTGACGAACTGGTTGATAAGTATGATTTCATCACAGAACGCAGAGGTGTCAAGCTGATGCAGGGACTTGTATTTGACAGGCCAGTAGGTGATATCATAGGAAAAGCCCTGGAAAAGGGACTGATATTGATAAACGCAGGACCGAATATCATCCGTTTTGTACCGCCTCTTGTCATTGAAGAGGAGAATGTGGACAAAATGATTGAGATTCTGACGTCCTGTCTGCAGTAAATGGAGTATGATTTATGGGTTTTAAGAAACGACTGGCGGCTGCACTTCTTCTTGCAGCCGTTGCTTTTCTGACTTTTGGAATTGCCAGATCAGGCATGCAGGTCAGTGAAAAACAGGAAGAAAAATTTCCTGCTTTTACAGGAGAAAAGGATACGCTGTATCTCTGGTATACAGACGAGGCACTGACCTCTTATCTTACCAGTGCAGCAGTTACGTACAATGAAAATAATGATGTGAGGATCGTGCCGGTGCAGCAGTCCGGACCGGAATATCTGGAGCAGATCAATGCTGCTTCCCTTTCCGGAGAGGAGCTGCCGGATCTGTATATCCTCAGCCATGATTCACTGGAAAAGGCTTATCTGGCAGGACTAGCAGAGGAGGTAAGGCTTCGTGAAAGGACATCCCTTAGGGATACCTACAGGGATACAGGACTTTCAGCAGCTACTTATCAGGGAAAGGTGATCGGATATCCTTTTTATTTTGAAACAAGTGCGCTTCTCTATAATAAAACATATCTGGAGGATCTGGCAGAGAGTCGGCTTCAGGCAGAGGCGGATATAGCGGCAGGAGAAGAAGCACAGCAGCAGGCGGATGCCGGAAATGTCACGCAGGACACAGCAGAGGAAATGCCTTCCTTTTCGGATGAAGAGATTGAGGCAAGGGTACAGGAGCTCATCCCAAAGACACTGGAGGATATGAAGACCTTTGCTGACAGCTATGATGCACCGGAAGCGGTAGAGGGTGTCTTCAAATGGGATGTGACAGATATTTTCTACAATTATTTCTTTATTGGCAATGCGATTGAGATGGGTGGAGCTGCCGGAGATGATATTTCACAGATTGACATTTATAATCTGAATGCTATCCGGAATATGAGAGCCTATGAGGAACTGAACCAGTTCTTTTCCATAGATACCAGTGAGATCAGTTATGAGAGCGTGATCCATGAATTTATGGAAGGCAGGCAGGTATTTACAGTAGCAACCTCAGATGTGGTCGGTACACTGGAGCAGGCAGAGGAGGATGGCAGCTTCCCTTATGAATATGGGATCGCCCTTCTTCCTGATATTGATGCAGACAGGGAGACAAAGCCGCTTTCCATGACGCAGTGTGTAGTAGTGAACGGTTATGGGACGCATCAGGAGGATGCCAATGATTTTGCCTTTTTCCTGACGGCAGGATACAATGAAAGTCTTTATGCAAGAAGCGGTAAGGTATCGGCTGCAAGAGATGCAGATTACGGAAATGAGGCGCTTTCCATGTTTGCAGAAGCCTATGATAATTCTGTGTCCATGCCGAAAATGATCGAAACCAGTAATTTCTGGGTATTGCTTGAACGCGTATTTTCCCAGGTATGGAATGGAACTGACGCAAATGACGCACTGAAGGAATTGTCGGAGCAGATCATGCAGCAGGTGACCGGACGGGAGTATGAAGAAGTTTATATCGAAGATGTGCAGGAAGAAACAGATGTAGAGTATCTGGATGAAGAATACTATACGGAGGAAGCACAGAAGGAAGGGCAGGCGGAAGAATAGCGGATCAGACAGACTGATTATGTATAAAATCCAGCCATACAGGATACATTACGGATAAAAACGTAAGGAGATTCTGATATGGTTGGATTTTTGATTGCGATAATTTCCGGAGCATTGATGAGTGTACAGGGAGTTTTTAATACAGGTGTCACGAAATCGTCCAGTATCTGGGTGGCCAGTGCCTTTGTCCAGCTTTCTGCCCTCATCGTCTGTCTTTGTGCCTGGCTGTTTACAGACAGGACTTCTTTTGTGACGCTTACGAGGGTAGAACCGAAGTATATGCTCCTTGGAGGCGCCATAGGGGCATTTATCACCTATACAGTGATCCGCAGTATGGAAATGCTCGGACCGGCAAGAGCGGTCATGCTGATCGTGACTGCCCAGCTTCTTGCTGCCTATATGATTGAACTGTTTGGCATTTTTGGCGTGGAGAAGCAGCCCTTTTCTTTCAGAAGGATGATCGGAATGGCAGCTGCTATTGTGGGAATAGTGGTATTTAAATGGGAATAAGGTCATATTTTTATGTTGTCAATACCACTTGCGCAACCTGTGAAAAACCTTTACAATATTAATCAGTCGTGATACAGGGGGCCTTTTTGTCATGTGCAGGAAGGAGTAGAACGATGAAAAAGAAACATAAGATATTGCTTGGTATGCTGGTTCTTGCCGGGTGTCTGCTTTTTGGATGTGAGAAACGCAGGACTGAGCTTTTTTCGGAAGAAAAGCAGGATACGGAGGAGGCTGGTGCTACATCAGGCCAGGAGGAACAGGAGCTGCAGAGCAGTCAGCAGATAACTGCCAGCCAGACTGTATTTGTGCATGTCTGTGGAGCTGTGGAGAACCCGGGTGTTTATGAACTTGCAGGGGATGCGAGGGTGTATCAGGCGGTAGAAGCAGCCGGTGGATTTTTGCCGGAGGCCTGTGAGGAATATGTGAACCAGGCCGGGGCACTTACCGATGGAACGCGGCTTTATATTCCGACAGAGGACGAGGTCAGAGAGCTTTCGCAGGCAGGAAAGGATACGCTGACAGAAGAGCTTCTTTTGCAGTCTGATAGTGAAACAGACCCGGCAGACGGACTTGTGAATATCAATACGGCATCGATGGAGGAGCTGTGTACACTTCCCGGGATCGGAGAAGGAAAAGCCAGGCATATTATCAGTTACAGAGAAAGTACAGGAAAATTTGAACAGATAGAGGATATTATGAAGGTAGAAGGGATCAAGGAAGGTCTTTTTGGAAAGATCAGGGATCTTATTACTGCCGGATGATTCAGTGTGGAATCGGAAAGCCGCAGAAGCGGCAGAAAAAGAGGGAAAGATGGCGAAGAAGGTTTTGGTTGTGGACGATGAGAAGCTGATCGTAAAGGGAATCAGGTTCAGTCTGGAACAGGACGGTATGGAAGTGGAATGTGCCTATGACGGAGAAGAGGCACTGCAGAAGATAAAGGATACAGAATATGATATTGTACTGCTGGATGTGATGCTTCCAAGGCTGACAGGGTTTGAGGTGTGTCAGCAGGTCAGGGAATTTTCTTCTGTGCCGATCGTCATGCTGACAGCCAAGGGTGAGGATATGGATAAGATCCTCGGACTTGAGTACGGTGCAGACGATTATATTACGAAGCCGTTCAATATTCTGGAGGTAAAGGCAAGACTGAAGGCCATTATGAGACGGACCGCACCGAAGACAAAGGAAGAAACGAAGATCATAGAGCGGGGAGATATGCGTCTTGACTGCGACGGAAGAAGGGTATATGTAGCAGGCAGGGAGATCAATCTGACAGCCAAGGAATTTGAACTGCTGGAGCTTCTCATCCTGAATCCCAACAAGGTATACAGTAGGGAAGCACTTCTTAAGCTGGTATGGGGTACAGACTATCCGGGAGATGTAAGAACCGTGGATGTGCATATCCGTCGTCTGCGTGAAAAAATTGAGGAAAATCCCAGCGAGCCCAGATATGTACATACCAAGTGGGGTGTTGGGTATTACTTTGCCTAGAGGACAGCTATGAAAAGGAAAATCACTGCTTTTTTGAAGAAACTGGGAATCTGGCGAAGCCTGAAGGTACGCCTGTTTCTGATCATTCTCTTAATGGGGCTTGTTCCCGCCTATATTATCAAGGCAGGAATTCTACAGAATTATGAAGCAAGAGCTGTTGACGTGCGGCAGTCGGATGTCCAGAATCAGTTAAAGATCATTGCCAATCATCTGATCACCTATAATTATCTGCAGGACACATCTTCTGAGGTTATCAATGCAGAGCTCGAACAGCTGTCCAATCTTTACAGTGGCCGTGTACTGATCATAAACGGCAATCTGAAAATCATCAAAGATACCTATGGAATCAGTGAAGGAAAAACCATTATATCAGAGGAAGTCATTAAATGTCTGAAGGGGACAGGGATGTCCAAGTATGACAGGAATAATGGCTTTATTGAGATTACCACACCGATCACGGAAACAGTAACGGCAGAAAATCAGACAGAGGGTATGCCAGAGGGAACGGAGCTGACAAGAGGTGTTATGCTGACCAGTGTTTCTACGGATATCATCATGGCAACCATGGATGTGCTGAACCGGAAAGCACTGATCCTGGAGATCATTATGGTAGTAGTTGTATTTGCTATTGCGGGGGTTCTGGCAAATGTACTGATCAGGCCGTTTGACCGGATCACAAAGGCGATTATGGAGATCGGAAACGGGCATATGGATGGAGATATTTCTGTACCGACTTACCAGGAAACAGAGCATATTTCCAATGCGTTTAACCTTTTACATAATCAGATGATGAACATGGACAGCTCCAGGCAGGATTTTGTAGCGAATGTATCCCACGAGCTGAAAACACCTATCACGTCTGTCAAGGTGCTGGCTGATTCCCTTCTTGCGCAGCAGGATGTGCCGGCGGAATTATACCGGGAATTCCTTGAGGATATTGCAGAGGAGATCGAACGGGAGGATAAGATCATCAATGATCTGCTGGCGCTTGTAAAAATGGACAAGTCAGCGGCTGAACTGAATATTACCAGTGTCAATATGAATGAGCTGGCTGAGATCATTTTAAAAAGAATGCGTCCCATTGCAAGAAAAAGGGATATAGAGCTTCTACTTGTCAGTACCAGAGAGGTTACCGCCGAGATAGATGAAGTGAAAATGTCACTGATCCTTACGAACCTTATAGAAAATGCCATTAAATACAATAGAGAACACGGAAAGGTGACTGTGACACTGGATGCTGATCACCAGTATTTTACCATTACAGTAGAAGATACAGGAATTGGTATTCCGGAGGAGTCGTTAAACAGGATCTATGACAGGTTTTACCGGGTGGATAAGTCTCATTCCAGGGAGATCGGGGGAACCGGACTCGGGCTTGCTATCACGAAAAATGCCGTACAGCTTCACAGAGGATCCATCAAAGTGGAAAGTACCTTTGGCGAAGGCACCAGATTTCTTGTGAAGATTCCGCTGACACACAGTCTGCTGTAGAGGAGTTTTTTATGAAAAGATTAACGGGCAAAATGACTATTCTGGTCTGCTTCTTTTGTATGCTGTTTCTTTTTTTGATAACAGGATGCGGCAAAGAGAAGGAAGAAAAGAATCAGTACCATTATAAAGTATATTACGTAAATCATGACAGAACCGGTGTGATCTCAGAGGACTATGTGACAGAGAACACAGACGTAGGCAGCCTTCTTGAAGAACTGGTCACGCAGCTTGGAACGGTGCCGGAAAAGCTCCAGTATCATGCACCGTTGGCAGGCAGCTTTGAGCTGTTATCCATGCAGCTTAAGGACGGACAGCTGATCCTGGATTTTAATACAGCCTACCGGGAACAGGAAATGGTCACAGAGATCCTGAACCGGGCATCTATCGTAAGAACGCTTTCCCAGGTGAAGGATGTGCAGTATGTTTCCTTTCTGGTGGAGGGAGAGCCTTTTGTGGATGCTTCCGGGAGTGTTGTGGGTGTTATGAGTGCAGATACCTTTATCGATAATGCGGGAAATGAGATCAATACTTACGAAAAGGTGAAGCTTCAGCTGTATTTTGCTGATGAAGATGGGACAGGGCTTCAGGCAGTCAGCCGCACGAAGGTCTATAACAGTAATATTTCACTGGAGCGGCTTGTCATGGAAGAACTGATCGCAGGACCACAGGCAGATGATACCGGGCTTGCTGCAGGAAGAAAAGATGGACCGGTCATAAATCCGGCAACCAAAATTGTCAGTGTAGCAGTCCGTGATGGCATTTGTTATGTTAATCTGGATAACAGTTTTCTGAATCAGATCTATAATGTCACACCGGAAGTAACAATCTATGCGATCACCAATTCTCTGATCGAACTGACCGGTGTGAATAAGGTGCAGATTTCCGTGAACGGAGAAACCAGCGTGAATTACAGGGAAAATATCAATCTGTCTACGGTATTTGAACGGAATCTGGATATGGTGAAATAACAGTATCAGGAGAAAATCAGATAAAGGAGGAGCATGCGCAGAAGACCACTCAGCTGTTTCTGCCTGCTGCTCATTCTGCTCATTTTCCTTGGAACGGTAACCGGCATGACCGGGAGAACAGATAAGGAATGGGATGAGAAGGGATGTACCCTGACAGGAAGGGTATATGACAAAGAATGGGTGACAGGCGAAGAAGAAAAGAAAATAGTGTATCTGGAGATCCTGGAAGCAGATAATGCTTCCGGAATGGAGGATGCAGAAGGAAAGAAGGTTCTCTGTTATTTAAAGCAGGGGCAGGAGCTTCCAAAGCTCGGAAGTTATATCAGAATTACAGGAAAGATTAGAAATTTCAGAAAAGCCTCAAATCCGGGGCAGTTCGATGCAAGATCTTATTATCGTATATCAGGAATAGCATTTCAGATTAATCAGGTAATTATCCAGCAAAAATCAGAACAGTATCAAAAGGGAAAGGAAGCTTTGTTTCAGCTTCGAAAAGGATTATCAGAAACCTTTGACAGGCAGCTTTCACCGGAGAATGCTTCCCTAATGAAGACAATGGTGCTCGGCGAAAAGAAAGCGCTTGACAGGGAGATTAAAAAAAGATATCAGAGAAATGGCATAGCCCATCTGCTGGCTATCTCGGGGCTTCATATATCGCTGATTGGGATGGCCTTTTATAAAGTACTGAGAAAAACAGCACTGCCGGTATCGTTCTGTGCAGGTGGAGCTTTTCTTTTCATGTATGGCTATGGGTGCATGGCAGGCTTTTCGGTATCGTCCAGGCGGGCGCTGATCATGTTTGGGGTACAGATGGCAGCGGTGATGTTTGGGAGGACGTATGATCTTCTGACGTCAGTTTCACTGGCGGCGCTCCTGATCCTGGCAGAGCAGCCGTGGTATTTCTACAGCAGCAGTTTTCTATTTTCCTTCGGCTGTGTGCTGGCGATCGGACTGCTGGTTCCGGCAATGACCTGTAAGAAGACAGAAGCACTGTCCAGATCTGACGGGAAAAAGAAAGCTGCTGCAGTTGTCAGGCAGGATGGCATTTTCTGGAAGCTTCTGGAAGGGCTGAGAAAATGGCTGCTTCCGGGGTGTGCCATTACGGCAGCAGGACTGCCACTGCAGCTGTGCTTTTATTATCAGATGCCGGTATATGCGACCTTCCTGAATTTACTTGTGATTCCGCTGATGAGCTTTTTGTTACCCTGTGGGTTATTATTGATTCTGGTGGAACGGGCAGAGATACTCGCCATACCATTTTCGTTTGTGATCACAGGAATTTTGGGAATTTATGAAAGCGCCTGTCTTATGGTGGAAAACCTGCCTTTCTCTGTGCAGGTTACCGGCAGACCGGGAACAGCTCTGATCATTCTTTATCTTCTCGTATTATTGTTTCTGATCCTTTATCAAAGGAAGCTTTCCCTGAAAGGTAAATGGCTGATTCTTTTAAGCGCGGGTGCATTACTTGTTTTTTCTGGAAGGATGGAAAGGGCTGTGTGCAGGCAGCTGCAGGTGACCTTCCTGGATGTAGGACAGGGAGACTGTATCGTAGTGGAAACACCTTACGGACAGAATTATGTGGTGGACTGCGGCAGTACTTCAGAGAATGCAGTGGGGGAATACCGGCTGATTCCTTTTCTGAAATATCAGGGAATCGGTACGGTGGATGGTGTGATCATGACCCATGCGGATGAAGATCATATCAGCGGGATACGGGAGCTTTTGATACTTGGGAAAGAAGAGGGGATTCAGGTGAAAGCATTGCTGTTGCCGGATATTTCAGAGGAATCCAGAGATGAGGCTTATCAGGAGCTTGCAGTGCTTGCAGAAGAAAATCAGGTTCCTATGGAATATATTTATGCGGGAGAAGCCGGGAAGGATCGTGAGTTTCAAATGAACTGCATTCATCCGGAAAAGGAACTTTACACATCAGATAACAATTCCTATTCGACGGTGCTGCTTATGGAATATCAGGGAAGATCTCTCCTTTTGACAGGGGATATTGAAGGCGAGGAAGAGGTGAAGATGACAGAGGAGCTTGCCACTCAGATAGATGTACTGAAGGTGGCGCATCATGGCTCGCGGAATTCCACCGGGAAAGAGGTGCTGTCTGTTATGAAGCCAAAGGCAGCGGTGATATCCTGCGGAAAGGATAATTTCTATGGACATCCTCATGCAGAAACACTGGAGAGGCTGTCAGAGGCTGGGACAAGGTGGTTCTGCACCAGGGATTACGGAGCGGTCACAGTGACGGTGAACCGGCGTGGAAAACTGGAAATTGAGGGGTATCTGGAGAGGGAATAAGGAGTGTGGATTGAGGATTTTGTAACACTAGCCCCGCCGGGAGCAGGAAAGAAGAGAAAAAGCGGGAAAAGTGAGAGCAGGCGGGGCATGGGAGAGAAAAACAGGCTGGAATGCCCCGCCGGGAGCGGGAAAGAAGAGAAAAAGCAGAAAAAGTGAGAGCAGGCGGGGCATGGAAGAGAAAAACAGGCTTGGATGCCCCGCTGGGAGCGGAAAAGAAGAGAAAAAGCGGGAAAAGTGAGTCCAGGCGGGGCATGAGAGAGAAAAATAGGCTGGGATGCCCCGCCAGGAGCAGGGAAGAAGAGAAAAAGCGGGAAAAGTAAGACCAGGCGGGGCATGGGAGAGAAAAACAGGCTGAGATGCCCCGCTTGGAGCAGGGAAGAAGAGAAAAAGCGGGAAAAGTGAGTCTAGGCGGGGCATGGGAGAGAAAAACAGGCTTGAATGCCCCGCCGGGAGCAGGAAAGAAGAGAAAAAGCGGGAAAAGTAAGGCCAGGCGGGGCATGTGAAGGAAAAAGGGGCATGGAAGAGAAAAATAGGCTGAGATGCCCCGCCGGGAGCAGGGAAGAAGAGAAAAAGCGGGAAAAGTGAGTCCAGGCGGGGCATGGAAGAGAAAAACAGGCTGAGATGCCCCGCTTGGAGCGGAAAAGAAGAGAAAAAGCGGGAAAAGTAAGACCAGGCGGGGCATGGGAGAGAAAAACAGGCTGAGATGCCCCGCCGGGAGCGGGAAAGAAGAGAAAAAGCAGAAAAAGTGAGAGCAGGCGGGGCATGGGAGAGAAAAAAAGGCTGGAATGCCCCGCCGGAAGCGGGAAAGAAGAGAAAAAGCGGGAAAAGTAAGTCTGAACGGGGCATGGGAGAGAAAAAGGGGCTGAGATGCCCCGCTTGGAGCAGGAAAGAAGAGAAAAAGCGGGAAAAGTGAGGCCGGGCGGGGCATGGAAGAGAAAAAGGGGCTGGGATGCCCCGCCGGGAGCAAAGGAGAAAGGAAGAGAAGGTATGTTTGCAAACTATCAGGAAATAAAAAAGCGGGTACGACATATAGAAGGGGAATTAAAACAAATAGAAGAGATGGAAAAGAACTGGCCGGCAGGTGAACTGATTTGTACAAGAAACAGTGGACGGTATAAGTGGTATTTAAAAAACAGAAAGCAGTCCATATATTTGCCAAAGAGAGAAAGAAAACTTGCCCAGGAATTAGCGCAGAAAAAGTATCACCAGTTACGCAGGACAGATCTGAAAAGAGAATTATCAGCCTGTCAGAAATATATTCATATGGCGGAAACCAATGAAAATCTGTCAGAAAAGATAATGAAACATGCGGAGTATGAACGATTACTGGGTGGACAGTATGAACAGATAAGTAAGGAACTGGAAGGTTGGATGAAGGAAAAGTTTGAAAAAAATACCGGATATCCGGAGAATCTTATTGTGAAAGGAACACAGGGGAAAATGCTTCGATCCAAGTCAGAGGCAATCATAGATAAGATGCTGTACAGTGCAGGAATTCCATTTCGGTATGAGGATAAATTAGTCTTTGATAATATGGTATTGTATCCGGATTTTACGATTCGTCACCCGCTGACAGGTGAATTTTTTTATTGGGAGCATTTTGGATTGATGGATGATTATGATTATGTGAACAGAGCCTGCCAGAAAATAAAAATATATTGTGATAATGGAATTATTCCATCAGTGAACCTGATTCTTACCTATGAAACTAAGGATCATCCATTGCCAATTGATCAGGTGGAAATGCTCATTAAAGAATATTTCATGTGAAGCTGTTTTTAAAAGTATAAGAGTACATGAAGCAGTGTTTCATGATATAATAAGACTGCCACACGAAGCGCGTGCAATTCATTCTTAACAGGAAAAAGGACAGAAAATAACATGATAGAATAAATGAAACAGGAACCAGAAATGAAAAAGGGAGAAGAAAATCATGACATTACAGACAGAAAGACTGACTTTACGAAGATGGGAGGAAACAGATGCTGAAAGCCTGTACGAATATGCCAGTGATCCGGATGTTGGTCCGATTGCGGGATGGCCGCCTCATAAAAGTATAGAAGAAAGCCGTGAGGTGATCAGAAATGTATTCTGTGGAGAAGAGTGCTATGCGATATGTGAAAAGAGAAGTGGGAAAGTGATTGGTGCGATTGAATTGAAGCTGAACGGACATACAGATATGACGGAGCAGAATGATGAATGTGAGCTGGGCTACTGGCTTGGAAAACCATTCTGGGGAAGAGGATATATGCCGGAGGCAGCGGAAGAAATGCTCCGCCATGGGTTTGAAGACCTTGGCATGAATATCATCTGGTGCGGTTACTATGACGGGAACAGCAAGTCGGAGAGAGTGCAGGAAAAGGTGGGATTTCTTTATCATCATACCTGCAGCGAAGTACCGGTTCCCCTGATGAATGAAGTGCGGGTCGGGCATACAAATTATATGACAAAGGAACAGTGGGAAAAGAGGCATACAAGGGCAGAAAAGGAGTGAGAAAGCAATGAGCATAACAGTGAATATTTATTATTCAGGGGAAAATGGAGCAGCCAGAAGATTTGCACAGGAGATGCTTGTAAGTGGTACAGTGGAGCAGTGCAGACAGGAAAAGGGAAACCTGAAATATGAGTTTTTTTATCCGGTTTCGGATCCGGAAACAGTGCTTCTGATTGACAGCTGGACAGATCAGGAGGCGATTGATCTGCATCATGCTTCTCCGATGATGAAGGAAATTATGAAACTGCGTGAAAAATATGATCTGCATATGAATGTGGAGCGGTATGTTTCGGATGAACAGGGAGTTCCTTCCGGTGATCAGAACTTTATCAGGAAGTAGGAGTAGGATGGGTTGTAAAAGAGAAGCTGATTAAGCAGAATGGGGAATAAGATGGAAATAATTTATAAAAATCTGACAGAAAGAGAACTGGATATTTTTATTGAAATAGGGCTACCGCAATCCCACGGGCTTTAGACGGTGGGTTAAGGTAGCCTAAAGTGGTGGCTTGTGCTATACTTGCGTTATGGGAACATGAAAATCAAAAAACAGACACAAGTATTTGTTACAGTATCATATTATTTTCGTATGCAAGTATAGAAAGAAATTGCTGATGTCAAAACAAATATCAGATGATATAAAGCAGTTTTCTTATAAGATATGTCAAAAGCAAAAGGTCATTATCAGATATATGGAGACAGATAAAGAACATATTCATTACATGACAGAAATAGAACCAACAATGTCTATCAGTAAAATAGTAAATCTGATGAAGAGTTATACAACATATCATATTTGGAAAAGATATCCGAATTATCTACAAAACATTTCTGGAAAAAATATACTTTTTGGACGGACGGATATTTTGCCTGTAGTGTAGGAAATGTTTCAGAAGAAATGCTAAGAAAATATATAGAAAATCAAGGGTAGGAAGGTGGCGACAGTGGGTGTTAAAAGCATATAAATACAGGATATATCCTAATAGCGAACAAAGAATTCAGATTGCAAAAACATTTGGCTGTTGCCGTTTTGTTTACAATCAGACATTGACATATCGGAAGGAAATATACGAGAAAGAGAAAAAGTCAGTTAGTAAAACGGATTGTAATAATTACTGTAACAGAGAATTAAAGAAAGACTATGAATGGTTAAAGGAAGTAGATAAATTTGCTCTGACCAACGCAATTTATAACATGGATACTGCATATCAAAAGTTCTTTAAGGAACATGCAGAATTTCCAAAATTCAAGAACAAACATGATAACCATAAATCATATACAACAAATTATACAAATGGAAATATAACAGTAAATCATGAGAAGGGTAAGATAAAAGGAGCTGGTACATACAACTGGTAGTGTAGGAATAGACTTGGGAATTAAAGATTTATGTATTACTTCCGATGGGAAGATATATGAGAATCAAAAAAATATAAAGAAATATGAGAAACAGCTTGTAAAGCTGCAAAGGCAACTGTCACATAAAGAAAAGAGAAGTAAGAACTATTATAAAACAAAGAAAAAGATAGCATTATAGATACATTTTATGCCAGCAGTCAAATATGTTCTGCTTGTGGGTATCAGAATTCGGACACGAAAGATTTGTCGGTGAGGACATGGATATGTCCGAAATGTGGAGCGGAACATGACAGGGATATCAATGGTGCAAAAAATATACTGGCAGAAGGACTAAGGCAAATAGCATAAGAAAAAGTAATAAATAGGGCAGGGACTGCCCGAATTAACGCCTGTGGAGATAGTAGGTTACGAGGTCGATTGAAGCAGGAAGCCCATTGGCTTAAGACAATGGGTAGTTCACCATAATGATAATTTCATGCAGTACAAAATATGAGGATCAGGACAGAAAGGGGAACAATGAAAAACGTCGTACTTTTATATAATACTTGCTGTATTTATGAAATCTCGATCCTGAATTATTTCCTGAGTGTGACTGGACAGGAGGTACTCTTTGTTTCGTTGGATGGTGACGAAAAAAGAGCAACAGAAGGTTACCGGATCTGCCCGGAATCTGCCCTTTCACAGATAAAGCCGAAGGAAACCGGGTTAGTTATTATTCCCGGCGGGGATATTGAAGAAATTGACAGGGAAGAAGTGTGGAACATTCTCCGAAGGGTGAAAAAACAGGGCGGAATTCTTGCAGGGATCTGTGCAGGAGTGGATGTACTGGAGCACGCGGGAATCCTTGAGGGGATTATTTCCACGCACGCTGCAGATCTTGATGTGGCAGTTTCAGAGCAGGTGATCACGGCAAGGGCGAATGGTTATGTGGATTTTGCCATAGAAGTGGCAAAGAAGCTGGATCTGTTTGAGGATGAGGCAGATCTTCAGGAAACGATAGCTTTCTTCAGGGATCATCAGAGAGCAGATTAATTACATAAAAAGGATGTATTTTTGATTTGCATTATGTTAGAATAACACTGGTTAGAAAAAACTAACCGGTGTTGTTTTTTGTGACAAAAGGAGGGGAGAGTTTACGCAGAAAATAGGCAAAGAACTTTAGATTCCGCATAATGTTATTGTCAGCAGCTATCCGGCTTGACGGGGTTGAGACGTTATACACAATAAATATGCTGGATTTAATGAATTAGAATTTGGAGGTGCATTATGGCAGACAAAATACGAAACGCTTATGAATCATCAAAAAATATATATGACGGTGTTCTTACTCAGGGGAATTTTTTTAGCAGAATGTATATCAGGCTGTTTTGGAGTGGTACTGATGACAATGATATAGCGCGAAAGGTCTTATCGTATATTCCTGACGATTTTTCAGGAAATCTTCTGGATGTTCCGGTTGGAACGGCTGTATTTACGGAACACAAATGGAAGTCCCTGAAAAATGCAGATATTACCTGTCTTGACTATAGTATGGATATGCTTGAACAGGCTAAGAGAAGGTTTAATGGGCATGGACATATTAGGTGTGTTCAGGGTGATGTTGGAAATTTGCAAATGGACGATGAAGCATTTGATATTGTACTGTCTATGAATGGATTTCATGCCTTTCCTGATAAGAAAAAGGCATTTCAGGAAATATGGCGCGTTTTGAAACCAGGCGGTGCTTTTATTGCCTGTTTCTATATCAAAGGCAAATCCAAAAGAACGGATTGGCTTGTAAAAAATATTCTTGCAAAGAAAGGCTGGTTTTCTCCGCCATTCCAGAATGAGGAAGAACTGAGAGATATTCTGAGGAAAATGTATAAAAAGATCGACTTCCACATTGATGGGTCGATGGTATATTTTCACTGCGTAAAATGATGAGTAAAAAAAGCATATTGTTATTTTCATATATACAAAAGAATGGGTACTATAAGACTGCCACATGAAGTGTGTGAATCCATTTTTGCAGGAAAAATTTATAAGGAGAAGAAGAGAAAAACACCTGGCAAAGTCTGAGAAGAAACTTCCTTTCCGAGAAGAACAGAAGAACGAAGAAATGAGGATGGAATGAAAAAGGAACAGAAAAGAAAAATTACGCAGTTATTATGGTATGGAATCGCAGGAGCAGTGCTTACCATGATCGGGGATTTCCTGCTGCTTGGCGTGAATTCGACCGGAGCAGAAGGAGCCATTTCCCAGTATCTCATGGCAGCAGAAAAGATTTCCTATACGAGGATAGGACTGGCAGGGTTCTTTGGCTTTGTAGGAATACCGGTTACCGCTTTTGGCTATTATGCGCTGTATCAGATGATGGAGGATCGGAAAAGTGCAGCCGCCAGATGGTATAAGGCTTCTGTTTATGGGTATGTGGCATTTGGCGGAGCTATCCATATCATATGCTGTTATCTGGTAACAGGTATGAAAAAGGCACTGGAAACAGGAACAGAAAGTGGGGATATACTGTTCATGATCCTGAAGGAACAGGGCGGATATCTGATCCCCTGTTTTGTTGTCTTTTTTGCCTTTTATCTTATCAATGTTATCATGCTTATTTATATCATAGCAAAAAAGAAAACACCGCTCCCGGGCTGGATGTGGATCCTGAATCCTCTTCTTTTCAAGATTCTGATCAATGGATTTGGAAAACTGGGAACCAGTGCATTCATTAACGGAACAGCCTGCTCCAACATGAGTCTTGGCGCGCTGATCATACTGGTGGCATGGATGATCGTGATAAGGAAAAGAAAATAGAACCCGAAAAATTTTGTAGATCATTTTTGAAAAAAGCTGTGCAGAGAATGAAAAAACTGACAAAATATACGCCGGAAAAAACCTTTACCATTGAAAAGAACGGATTTCATGGAACCTATTATAAGCCGGAAAAGGATAACTATCCGGGAAAAGTGCTGATCGTATTTGGCGGATCGGTGGGAAGCTATATGCTGACTGAAATGTGTACGGGAAAATATTACGAGGCCGGAATCAATGTAATGGCGGTTGCTTACCGGGATGTACCGGGAGCGCCGGATAAGCTGCAGGCTGTGATGTACTGCTTCCGTCGGAGGATATCTGCAAAAAGGTAATGAAGCGGCTTCAGGAAAAGAACTTTGTCTATCCGTACAGACATCTGCATTACAGAACAGCCAGTCATTATCTCTGTCCGGCAAAGCCACTGACCGCAAAGCTTTTCCGGGTGGAGAGAAAGCAGCCGCAGGCGTGTGACGAAAGCAGGGAAAAGGACTTTGAGGATACGATGAAGTTTTTGAAGGAAGAGTGGAAATAAAGGGTTTAATAAAATTAAGCAATTGTTTACCTATACAGGAATTCAGATTCGAAATGAGTTCTGGAATTCATATGATGACATGAATGCAAAGATTTTAGAGAGAATCTAGCAGGGGAAATATAATGAAAAAATGATGATAGATTTATTGGTGTATTACGGTTTACAGTCTGAAAAAGAACTGATATAATGACAA
>NZ_JAOQKJ010000006.1:80901-245950 GCF_025567405.1 Suilimivivens aceti
AGACTATTTCAAAGTCTAAAAATTTGGCTGATAGTCATGAAAAAATGCTGAATAAAGCATCAAAGAAAAAGACAGAGCAATATGGTTTGAGTGGAAATTGACCTCCAATTGGTGTACGCAATTTATTGCTGAACATAGGATAACATGTTATAGTACAGTTACATTGAAACTGACAGGCACCGGGAGGAGACTGTATATGAAAAAGAACAGGAAATTTGTTTACATCGGACAGATCGCAGGATCGATGATATTGGGATCGCTTGGAGCTGTTGTGCTGAGTGTGGCGGCAGGAGATGGAATGCCGGAATTAAGTTATCTCTTTATGGGATGTCTGTTTTATGGACCTTTTCTATGCTATCCATTTTTCCTGACAGCCTATGAAGTCTATCTGCTGGTAAGCAGGATGTGCAGGCGTACCAGGCAGGAAGCTGAAGAAATGTCAGGAGAAGCAGCAGTAACCAGACAGCCGGATCCGCTTTTCTATGATTTCTATGTTATGCTGCTGGCCTTTTTTTATGAGCTGCTTTATCTTTTTTGGGGAAAAAGCATCTCATTCCGTGCAGACTGGCAGGAGCAGCTGATCAATGCAGAGATGCACACACCGATCTATACGGGATCAGCACTGACGATACTCGTGATCGCCTGCGTGGCGCTGACCGGGTTTCTGATCTTAAAGGTCAGTGACGCTTCAAAGACACCACCGCTTGTTACTGTGCTTGCCATGGCAGCAGTTTATCTTGGAGGTGCTCTGCTTGTGATATTTACCTGGCATGTATATGCGGACTGGATGGATCTGTATCTGGTACTGGTTCCCCTGAATTATTTCCTGATCACAGCACGGCTGATCCTTGTGAAAATGGATGAGTACAGGGAGGATCCAGAGAGAAGCAGTAAGATTGACAGCGTTCCTTTCCTTGGGGCTGTCAACCATCTTTTAAAAGAAGCAAAGCGCTGGCCGGCAGCGGCGCTTCTGCTGATGTGGCCCCTTCTTGGCATTCTGATTTTGATTTTGCTGCTGTTTGGCCAGGCACCGGATGCCGTGATCAAGGCCTTTACAGAAACCAGCGATTTCAGGCTTTCCACACAGATCGCTCCGCCGAATGTTATGGTGGATGAGCATTATCTCTGCACGGTGGCAGCAGGTGGAGATAAAAGGATCGTGCATCCCATCAGACGGGGAATCCGCCATGGCCATGAGGTGATAGTGAACAGGCAGCTCTGTATTGCCAATGCTTTTGAACAGATTCTGGAGGAGAAGACACCAGAGCTTCACCGGAGAGTACGGCATTTTTATGATACCTACGGATTTCCGATAGCCAGGATGATCCGGAAAAGGTGGATCGCAGATCTTGTGTATCTGCTGATGAAGCCGCTTGAATGGTTCTTTGTTATCGTATTGTATCTGACAGAAGTCCATCCGGAGGATCGGATCGCACTGCAGTATACAGGAAAGGGCTTACAGGACTTTGCAGGATGAAAAAGAACGGATGGATTGTTATTATTGTTACACTGATCGCTTTACTGCTGCCGTCAGCCGGCATACAGATCGCATTACATGGGAAAACAGTGCCGCTTGATAAAGGACAGCAGAAAACGGTCATGGATGATACACAGAGCGGCGCAGCAGGAAACGGGGTGCAGACTGATGTATCAAAGAACGGGGCGCAGACTGATGCATCAGAGAGCGGGGCGCAGACTGATACGTTACCGGAGGAGCCGACACCGGCTCCTGTGACAGAAGAGCAGAAAGCCTATTATCTGTCTTTGGAAGCTGCCTGCAGTGACACGCTTTCTGATGGTACACAGATGCGTCTGCTTGCGACAGACAGAGCCTGCGGGAGCAGCTATTATACACTGATCGGGGTAAAGGACGGTGAATGTACCTTTGTCAATACCGATCCCTTTAACGGTTCTGGTGGAGAAGCACTTTTTATTACCTTTCCTGATCAGGAAACAGAAGGGAGAGGGCAGACCGGCTATGCCGGACTTGCCTACAGCGGCGGGAGCCTTGGAAGCTTTTATATCACAGAGGACGGAGGCAGACATTTTCAGTCACTGGAGATCAGCGAGCCGCAGATTCCCCTTTCTGATGATACCACCTACTGTCCCTTCATTATGCCGGAGGAGGTTTATGAAGAGAACGGAGCAATTTATCTTGTGATGGGACAGGGACCGGATGGAGATTACCATGATGAGACCGGTTATCCCAGCGGCCTGTACCGGGCAGAAGACGGTCGCACCTTCCGGTACGTGAAAAGTATATACAGGGAACGCGCAGAGGACTGAAGGTGACTTTGGTCCTTCGCTTTTCCTGATAAGAAAATGTACAGATTCATAAATCTGCAGGAAAATACATATAGTATCCTGTATAATGACTGCAGGGTAAGGAACCCGGAAAAGGGGACGTACATGTATGAATCAGAAAAAGAAAAATCATGGAACTAAGGGTCAGACCTCCTTTCTGCTGCTGCATTTTCTGCAGGGAGCATTGATCGGCCTTGGAGCTGTGCTGCCAGGGATCTCAGGAGGTGTCTTAAGTGTGGTATTTGGGGTTTACCAGCCTGTTATGGAACTGCTCTCCCATCCGAGATCAGCCATGAAAAGGTATTGCCGGATGCTGATTCCACTGATCCTTGGCGGAGGCTTTGGATTTGTGGTGGTAGCCAGGATACTTGGCTTTCTGCTCACCAGATATCCGGATCCTTCTGTCTGTCTGTTTGTAGGGCTGATCGGCGGTATGCTGCCATCACTCTTTCGGGAGGCAGGGAAAAAGGGAAGAAAAAAGAGTGATCTGCTGATGACAGTGGTCTGCTTTGGAATGATCCTGATACTGCTGACCTTATTGCAGATCATTCAGGTTACCATAGCACCGTCATTTGGCTGGTATCTGTTCTGCGGCTTCTGTATTGCATTAAGCGTGATCGCACCAGGTATGAGCTTTTCCACACTGCTGATGCCGCTGGGACTGTATACGCCGCTTGTGGATGGGATCGGGAGACTGGACATGGCGGTTCTGATCCCGGCAGGGATCGGGGCACTTCTTACTGTGCTTTTGCTGGCAAGGGCAGTGACGGTGCTGATGGAGCATCATTATGCCATGGTATTTCATGGAATCGTCGGAATCGTCATGGCAGCTACACTTGTGATCATTCCCTTCAGGAGCTTTACGGTGAGCACTTTTTCCTGCGTGAACAATCTGCTCTGCCTGGCAGTCGGTATTGTGGCAGCCCTGCTGTTGGATCAGTTTAATCAGAAGATCGAAGTGCCGGAGGACTAAATACGATCAGGGAGGCGAAAAAAGAATTGATTCCCGGTGAGGATGTGATAAACTGAGAAGGTAGAATTTTGTAAGGACTTTCGAAGGCAGGGCACATGCAGAGGATCAATGATGATATCAAGACAGGACAACTGAAAAAGATTTACCTTCTCTGCGGTGAGGAGGCCTATCTCCGGAAGCAGTACAGGGACAGACTGAAGGAAGCCATCATCGGTGATGATACCATGAACTATTATTACCATGAGGGAAAGGAACTTTCCACAGGGGAGATCATTGATCTTTCCGAGACGCTTCCCTTTTTTGCAGAGCGGAGGCTGATCCTCCTTGAAAACAGCGGTCTTTTTAAAAGCGGTGGTGAAGAACTGGCGGATTATCTGAAGGGTGATACCGGAAGCACCTATTTCGTTTTCGTGGAGGCAGAAGCGGATAAGAGAAGCAGACTTTACAAGACGGTAAAGGATACCGGCTATGTGGCAGAATTCAAGGTACAGGAGGAAGCAGTCTTAAAGAGATGGATCGTATCCAGAGTCAGGAAGGAAGGCAAGGAAATTTCCGGACAGGCAGTTGATCACCTGATACGGATGACAGGTACTGATATGGAGACGATCAGCAGGGAGCTTGAGAAGCTGTTCTGCTACTGTCTTGACAGACCGGAGATCACCGGCAGTGATATGGATGCCATCTGTGTGAAGCAGCTGACAAGTCACATTTTTGATATGGTAGGAGCTATCGCAGAGAAGAAGCAGAAAAGGGCGCTTTCTCTTTATTATGAGCTGGTGGCACTGAAGGAGCCGCCCATGCGGATCCTGTTTCTGGTAGCAAGACAGTTTAACCTTCTTCTGCAGGTGAAGGAGCTGAAGAAAAAGGGGTATGCCAATAAGGCGGTCGGGGAAAAGGTAGGTCTGCCTGCCTTTATAGCCGGGAAATATATGGTGCAGGCAGACGGCTTTTCAGAGGAAGAGCTGAGAGCAGCCTTAAGAGCCTGTGTGGAAGCGGAAGAAGCAGTCAAGACAGGAAGAATGAATGATAGCATGAGCCTTGAGCTTTTGATTATCAGATACAGCAGTTAAGAGGAAAGGAAGTAACGGTCATGAGTATGGCAGACAAGGTACGCAGCGAAATGGTTGCGGCAATGAAAAACAAGGAAAAGGACAGAAAGGATGCACTTTCCATGCTGCTTTCTGCATTGAAGAACAAAGCTATCGACAAGAGAGAGGATCTGACAGAGGCTGAGGAATTCGAGGTAGTCAAGAAGGAGATCAAGCAGACGAAGGAAACCATGGAGCTTGCACCGGCAGACAGGGAAGATATTAAGGAAGCCTGTGAGAAGAGACTGGCAGTTTATCAGGAATTTGCACCGGAAGAAATGAGTGAAGAGGCTGTCCTTGCGGAGGTAAAGGCGGTTCTTGCAGCACTTGCCATTGATGCACCTTCCATGAAGGACAAGGGTAAGGTCATGAAGGAGCTGATGCCAAAAGTCAAGGGAAGAGCAGACGGCGGCATGGTTAATAAGATCGTGGGAGAAGTACTGAACGGTGAAAAGTAAGCTGACTACTCTCTGCTACATTGAAAAAGAGAACTGTTATCTGATGCTCCACCGCGTGAAAAAGGAGCAGGATATCAATAAGAATAAATGGATTGGTGTAGGAGGTCACTTTGAAGAAGGAGAGAGTCCGGAGGACTGTCTCCTTCGTGAGGTTTTTGAGGAAACGGGACTGATCCTGACCTCATACCGGTTCCGTGGGATCGTGACCTTCTGCAGTGAGAATTATCCGACAGAATATATGTGTCTTTATACGGCAGATGGCTATACGGGAACCCTGACAGAGTGTACAGAAGGGGAGCTTGCCTTTGTTGCCAGAGAAGAGATCACGAAGCTGAAGCTCTGGGACGGGGACAGACTGTTCCTTGAGCTGTTAAAGGAAGAGAGACCTTTCTTTTCCTTAAAGCTCTGCTACCATGAGGATGGAACCTGGTACCGGGCGGTGCTGGACGGGCGGGAGCTTGAGCTTTTTGATATCTGTGATGAAAAGGGAGAGCCTACCGGGGAAGTGATGGAGCGGGGCATGGTACATCACTATGGAAAGATGCACAGGACAGCCCATATATGGATCGTGAACCGGATGCCGGATGGCTCTTATCAGGTGCTTCTGCAGAAAAGGAGTAAGAAGAAGGATTCGTATCCGGGATACTATGATATTTCATCAGCAGGCCATATCCATGCAGGGGACAGCTATCTGCCATCGGCACGGAGGGAGCTTGCCGAAGAACTGGGTATCGAAGCAGGAGAAGAGGAGCTGCAGCTGATCGGATACCACAGGGCAGACTTAAGGACATCCTTTTATGGAAAGCCTTTTCTGGATCAGGAGATCAGTGCTGTTTATTTTTATGAAAAGCCGGTTCGGATCGCTGATCTTATCCTTCAGGAAAGTGAAGTGGAAGGTGCAGCCTTTTTTGAACTGGAGGAGGCACTTTCAAGAGTCAGAAACGGCACCCTGCCAAACTGCATCTACGAGGATGAGCTGCAGATGGTGAGGGATGCTCTTATTTCGATGGGAAAATACCAAGAAGACTGACCGAGAGCTTTTCTTCCTGTAATATGTTCATAGTGATCCTCCTGTTTTTACCAGTATAGAGCAAGGAGAAGAAACTGGCAGGAATTTGCCTTTTTTCGGGAAGAGGTGTAAAATCCTATATTTAAGGAGTGATATTATGAAAGAGCCATTGGTAAGTATCATTGTACCAGTATATAACGGAGAAAGGTCGATTGAAAGATGCCTCCGCAGCATACAGAACCAGACCTATCGGAACATTGAGGTTATTGTAGTCAACGACGGCAGCACAGACCATACGGATCGTATCATCCGTAAATATGCAGAGCAGGATTCCAGATTTTGTTATATTAAAAAGGAAAACAGCGGTGTTTCTGATAGCAGGAACATTGCCATGAAGCGGGCCAGAGGAGAGTATTTCCAGTTTGTGGACGGAGATGACTGGTTAGTCAAGCATGCAACAGAGGAGTTTGTAAGGACTGCGCTTCTGTATGACTGCGAAATGGTGATCTCGGATTACAACAGGGTAAGGGGCAGGACGATCATGGTGAGGGGGCATGTAGAGGCAGGACCGGTTCTGACAAGAACCAGATTTGCCGAAAACATGATGTCTGCGCCGGCTAACTTTTACTATGGTGTTCTCTGGAATAAGTTTTACAAGGCAGACATTATCAGGAGATTTGCTCTTCAGTGTGATACCCAGCTTGACTGGTGTGAGGACTTCCGGTTTAATCTGGAGTATCTGCAGTATGTAGGTAAGGTTGGTGTGATCAATAAGCCGCTCTATTACTATGTAAAGACCAAGGGAAGTCTTGTGGATACGCAGGCAGGAAGTCTGCAGCTGACCATGAAGACCAAGAGAAAGCTGTTTGATTATTATAAGGATCTGTATCAGATGCTGGATCTGTATGAAGGGAACAAATTCCGGATCCAGATGTTTTATTTCTCTTTTGCCCACGATAAAATAAAAGGAATTAAGATCGCATGACAAATTATATTTTTGATCTTTATGGAACCCTGATTGACATTCATACAAGCGAAAGCAAGGCCTCTCTGTGGAAGGAAGTGGCTTTGCTTTTTTCGATGAATGGTGTGCCCTATACGGAAACAGAGCTGCGTAAAAGCTACCTTCGTCTGTGTAAGGTGGAGGAAGGACGTCAGTGGGACCGGCAGAAAAAAATGAGAAATGGGAGCCTTTTGAAAAGAGAAATTGAGTTCCCGCTTGACAGGGTATTTACCGGCCTTTTTACAGAGAAGGGCATAGAGCCATCGGAGGAAAAGCTTAAACTTATGGCAACTGCTTTCCGGGCACTGTCGACTTACTATATCCGGCTTTATGATGGTGCGGAAGATCTTTTGAAAAGATTGAAAAGATCAGGAAAAAAGATCTATCTGCTTTCCAACGCGCAGCGGATCTTCACAGAGCCGGAGATGAAGATGCTGGGGATTTATGAGCTGTTTGACGGTATTTTATATTCTTCGGATGCAGGTGTAAAGAAGCCATCCCATTATTTGTTTGAGGATCTTTTCGAGAAATATGGACTTAAGAAGGAGGATTCTGTCATGATCGGGAATGAATACGAAGCAGATATCCTAGGAGCGGATGCGTTTGGGATTACAAGTATGTACGTCCATACCAGCCAGTCTGGCAAAAGACCGGAGAAGCTGCCGGATGGCTGTATGGAGATCGCGGTCATCGGAGAAGTATTTTAGAAACAGAACCTTCAAGGGACAGAAATGGACTTGACAAGCAGGCGCCTGCCTACTAAGATAGATTTAATGAGTTATGAAAAGGTAGTGACAAAGAGGAGTACCTGTTTATTCAGGCATCAGAGAGGATATTCCATCGGCTGAAAGAATATCTGGCAGTGGATACAGGGAAGGTAGCTTTGGAACCGGAGAGCTGAACAGCGTTCTGGCAGCTGCAGAGGTTTTTGCAGGTTGAAGGAATCCAGGTAGGTTCTCACGGCTGATCCCCGTTAACGGATAGTGCTTTCGGCAGATGCCGGCGGCAGTGAGTGACAAGCAAAGGTGGTACCGCGTAGAAATGACGCCCTTTACAGAAGTGATTCTGTAAAGGGTTTTTTATGTCATTGGAATATTACGGAGTAATTTCCTATGACATAAAAAACCCTCCGGGCAGGATCGCACTGCGGCGGAGGGGTAGATGTCGCTTAAAGCGACCCGCCGCAGGCGGAGAATCCTGCAAGCAGGATTCTTTTTTAAGACAGAAAAGGAGAAGATGATGAGCAGAGAACTTGCAAAGACCTACGATCCCAAGGGGATTGAGGACAGAATCTATGACAAATGGCTTGCGAAGAAATACTTCCATGCAGAGGTGGATCATTCCAAAACACCGTTTACGATCGTAATTCCCCCTCCGAATATCACAGGACAGCTCCATATGGGACATGCCCTTGACAATACCATGCAGGATATCCTGATCCGTTATAAGAGGATGCAGGGCTATAATGCACTCTGGCAGCCAGGAACAGACCATGCCAGCATCGCTACAGAGGTTAAGATCATTGAAAAGCTGAAGGAAGAAGGCATCAGCAAGGAAGATCTTGGCAGAGAAGGGTTCCTTAAGAGAGCCTGGGAGTGGAAGGCTGAGTACGGCGGAAGGATCATTGAACAGCTGAAAAAGCTTGGCTCCTCCTGTGACTGGGACAGAGAGCGTTTTACCATGGACGAGGGCTGCAATAAGGCAGTTACCGAAGTATTCTGCAAGATGCACGAAAAAGGCTGGATCTACAAGGGCAGCAGGATCATCAACTGGTGTCCGGTATGTAATACCTCCATTTCTGATGCCGAGGTAGAATATGAAGAGCAGGCAGGCCATTTCTGGCATATCAAGTACCCGCTGATCGAGGATGACGGAACTGTAAGTACCACAAGATTCCTTGAGTTTGCGACTACAAGACCGGAGACTATGCTTGGTGATACTGCAGTAGCAGTCCATCCCGATGATGACAGATATAAGGATATCGTTGGAAAGAAGCTGATGCTCCCTATTATCAACAGAGAGATCCCGATCATTGCAGATGCTTATGTTGACAGAGAGTTTGGTACCGGTGTAGTTAAGATCACACCTGCCCATGACCCGAATGACTTTGAGGTTGGAAAGCGTCACAATCTGCCTGAGATCAATATCCTGAATGATGATGCCACCATCAATGAAAACGGCGGCAAGTTCTGCGGTATGGACCGTTATGCAGCAAGAGAGGCCATTGTAAAGGAACTGGATGAGATGGGACTCCTTGTAAGGATTGAAGATTATACCCATAATGTAGGTACCCATGACAGATGTAAGACAACCATCGAGCCCATGATCAAGAAGCAGTGGTTTGTCAGGATGGATGAACTGATCAAGCCCGCAGTAAAAGCTGTAAAGGACGGGGACATCCAGCTGATCCCGAAGAGAATGGAAAAGACCTACTTCAACTGGACAGACAATATCAGAGACTGGTGTATTTCCAGACAGCTCTGGTGGGGTCACAGGATCCCGGCATATTACTGTGATGACTGCGGAGAAACCGTAGTAGCAAAGCAGATGCCTGAGAAGTGCCCTAAGTGCGGCGGCACTCACTTTACACAGGATCCGGATACCCTGGACACCTGGTTCTCATCAGCACTCTGGCCGTTCTCCACACTTGGCTGGCCGGAGCAGACAGAGGATCTGAAATATTTTTATCCGACAGATGTACTGGTAACCGGCTATGATATTATCTTCTTCTGGGTTATCCGGATGATCTTCTCCGGCTATGAGCAGATGGGAGAAAGACCGTTTAAGACAGTTCTGTTCCATGGACTTGTCAGAGATTCTAAGGGACGTAAGATGAGTAAGAGCCTTGGCAATGGGATCGATCCTCTGGAGATTATCGATCAGTATGGTGCAGATGCCCTGCGTCTTACCCTGATCACCGGTAATGCACCGGGTAACGACATGCGTTTCTACTATGAAAGAGTAGAGGCGAGCAGAAACTTTGCAAACAAGATCTGGAACGCATCCCGTTTCATCATGATGAACATGCCGGAGGAAGGACTTCAGGTTACAGATCCTGTCCTGCAGCCGGTAGATAAGTGGATTCTTTCCAAGCTGAATGCCCTGATCAAGGATGCTACCGAGAATATGGATCATTTTGAACTGGGAATCGCGGTACAGAAGGTATATGACTTTATCTGGGATGAGTTCTGTGACTGGTATATCGAGATGGTAAAACCCCGTCTTTACAATACAGATGATCAGGAAAGCAAGAATGCAGCACTCTGGACCTTAAAGACAGTCCTGTTAAATGCGCTGAAGCTGCTCCATCCTTATATGCCGTTTATCACAGAGGAAATTTTCTGTACCCTGCAGTCAGAAGAGGAATCGATCATGATCTCAAGCTGGCCGGTATATCAGGATGACTGGAGCTTTGCAAAGGAAGAACAGGATATCGAGACGATCAAGGATGCAGTCAGAGGTGTGCGTAATATCCGTACCGAAATGAATGTAGCACCAAGCCGCAAGGCCATGATCTATGTAGTCAGCGAAAAGGAAGAGGTCCGTAGAGCCTTTACAGAGGGAAAGCTGTTCTTCACATCTCTTGCCGGAGCTTCTGAGGTTGTGATCCAGGAGGATAAGAACGGTATCGCAGAGGATGCGGTTTCTGTTGTGATCCATGGTGCGACTCTTTACATTCCTTTCGCGGAGCTTGTGGATATCGCACAGGAGATCGAGAGACTGAAGAAGGAAGAGAAACGTCTGACCGGCGAGCTTGCCAGAGTCAATGGTATGCTGAGCAATGAGAAGTTTATGGGCAAGGCACCACAGGCCAAGATTGATGAAGAAAAGGCAAAGCTTGAGAAATATACCCAGATGATGGAGCAGGTAAAGGAAAGACTTGCACAGCTAAGCAAATAAAATAAAGCAAACGGAAGAAGGGAGCCAGTTACGTGACGGCGTTTGAGCAGGCAGAACAATATATCAACGAGATACCGAGATTTGCCGGGAAAAATACAGTAGAGGATACGTCCCGCATGCTTACGATCGCAGGCTGTGACAGGCTCCCTTTTCCTGTGATCCATGTAGCCGGTACCAATGGGAAGGGCAGTGTATGTGCCTGCCTTGCGTCTATTCTGAAGGAGAGCGGAAGGAGAGTCGGGATCTTTACGTCTCCCCATCTTGTGGATATCAGGGAGCGGATCCGTATCGATGATGAGATGATATCAGAGAACCGGTTCGCTGAGGTATTCCGGGAGGTTCAGATACTGGCAGAAGAAGGGAAGAAGGAGGGATTGTCACATCCTTCCTTCTTTGAATATCTGTTTCTGATGGCAATGATCTATTTCAGGGATGAAAAGCCGGATGCTGTGATACTGGAAACCGGTCTGGGAGGCAGACTGGATGCAACAAACAGTATAAAGCATCCGGCACTCTGTGTGATCACGGAGATTGGATTTGACCATATGCAGTACCTTGGTAATACGCTGGAGGAAATTGCGGGAGAAAAGGCCGGTATTATCAAAAAGGGAGTACCTGTTATATTCCCGGACAGACGGCCTGAGACGACAAGGGTGCTGGTGAATCGTGCAAAAGAAATAGGAAGCCGGGCGGTTCTGCTCGAAAAAAGCAATATTTTGGATATAAATACAGGGAATAAAAACATTGATTTTTCACTGCATACTGGTTATTATAATTATATTGGGCTGTCACTTCATATGGTTGCACTTTACCAGGTGGAAAATGCCTCTCTTGCAGTTCTTGCAGCAGAAGAACTGAACAGGGAAGGATATCTGATCGGGGAAGAAGCCATAAGGAAGGGACTTCTGGGTGCATACTGGCCGGGGCGGATGGAAGAGGTACAGCCCGGCATTTTTTTGGATGGTGCCCACAATGAAGATGGGATAGAGGCGCTGCTTGCAACAGTAAAAGTAATACCCTGCAGGGGAGAGAGAAAGCTTCTGTTTGGGGTAGTTGCGGACAAGCAGTATGAAAAGATGATCAGGAGAATAGCAGAGAGTGGTCTCTTTACAGAGATTGCGGTCACGACACTTTCCTCTGACCGAAGTGCGTCTCTTACAGAGCTTTCGAAGCTATGGAGGCAGTATGAATTACCCTGCCGCTTTTATGAAGATGCAGGAGAGGCCTTTGGATGGCTGCTTGCAGGCAGAAAAGAGGCTGACGTGATTTATGTTGCCGGTTCGTTATATTTGATAGGGCAGATAAAGAGCCTTAAGAGGAGAACACCGGATGATAGATTTTGAAGAAGAATTAAAGAAGTTTCACCCAAGTCTTGAGGTTGAGGATGCTGCAGAAGCGATCTACGGACAGGATCTGACGGATGTGGCAGATATATTGATACAGATGGTAGAAAAGGCAAAAGAAAAGACGGAAGCAGAAGAGGAGTAACGGCATGATCTGTTATAATTGCGGCTGTCGTTTATCAGAGCAGGACTTCTGTACCGGATGCGGCGCTGATGTATCACTTTATAAGAAGGTGATATACCTTTCCAACCGTCTTTATAATGACGGACTGGATAAGGCGTCGGTAAGAGATCTGTCAGGAGCGATCGCCAGTCTGAAAGAAAGTATTAAACTGAACAAGAACAATATTGATGCGAGAAATCTTCTGGGACTTGTTTATTTTGAAATGGGAGAAGCGGTATCCGCCCTTGGTGAGTGGGTCATCAGCCAGAATCTCCGCCCGAAGAAAAATATCGCCAATGATTATATTGATATGATTCAGAATAATCAGGCGAGACTCGATGGCATCAACCAGACGATCAAGAAGTATAATCAGGCACTTGCGTACTGCTGGCAGGACAGTCAGGATCTGGCTGTGATCCAGCTTAAGAAGGTGCTTTCCAATAATCCGAAGTATGTCAGGGCACACCAGCTTCTGGCGCTGCTTTACATGAACACAGAGGAATGGGAGAAGGCCAGAAGAGAGCTGGAGAAATGTGAGCAGATCGATACAGGCAATACCACAACACAGCGTTATCTGAAGGAAGTCACGCATATGCTGGTTCCTGAGGAAAGCCAGAAGGGCAGTACGAGGAAAAAGGCTTCTTCTGATGAGATCATCCGTTATCAGAGCGGAAATGAAACGATCATCCAGCCTGTCAATGCAGCGGAGAAGAAAGGGGTATCCTCCCTTCTGAATCTGGGGATAGGACTTGTGATCGGCATCGGGATCGCCTGCTTTCTGATCCTTCCGGCAAGGATCCAGAAAGCCAAGGCAGATATTAACAATGATCTGAGGGCAGTCAGTGAACAGTCGGATGCCAAGACAGCGACCATAGATGAGCAGGAGCAGAAGATCAGGAGCCTGACAGATGAAAATACACAGCTGACAAGCCAGCTGGCAGCACTGGAGGGAACGGATGGTGCCCTGCAGGCAACAGACGGGCTGATGATGGCTGTGAACGCCTATCTGACAGATCCGGAGGACATTGAAACAATCGCAGGTTACATGGAGGCCATGGAGCCGGATGAAAATGGGGAGGAAGAGGTAAAGCACTCGAACTCCTATGAAACACTCCGCAAGCAGTTCCTGACACTGGTTTCTGAAAAGCTTGCAGCTTACTATTACGGACTTGGTAATGACAGCTACAGAAATGGAGATTACGGAGCAGCGATCCCGAATCTGAAGCGAGCCTTTACTTATGACAATACGAATGCAGATGCCCTGTTCTATCTGGGTAACTGCTACCGGGAGAACGGAGACGATGATAAGGCCAAGGAGATTTATGCACAGGTAATGGATGACTTTGCGGGAACAGACAGGGCATCCAAGGCAGAAACCTATCTGGCAGAGATCAATAATCAGAATTAAATGAAATAACCTGCAGCAGCTCTAGGCAGAAGGATCAGGATTGCAGGAGCAATATCGTTTACAAAAGAGAACATGATAAGCATGTTCTCTTTTTTTACGTCTTTACAGCTGTAAAAGTGGAAAAGACCAGGGAAAGACAGAATAAGGAGGGAAAAATGGAAGAGGAATTCAAGGTAATTGACAATTATCTGATGGTCAGGATGCCGGCAGAGGTGGATCATCATGCATCAGAATATATCGGACGGACTGCGGACAGATATATTCTGAAGGAAGGAGTAGGAAATGTAGTGTTCGATTTTGAGAAGACCAGGTTTATGGACAGCTCCGGGATCGGGATCATCATAGGACGATATAAGAAGATCACCTGTTTTGGAGGCAGGGTTTTTGCAGTCAATGCGGATGCAAGGATCAAAAAGACACTGATGCTCTGCGGATTGCATAAGGTGATTGAGATCATGGAATAGAATCAGAAAACAAAGAAAAAGAAAGGCATAAGGGGAAAACGATGGAAACGGGAAGACGTCTGGAAAACAAACATGCAGGATCGGAAATGACGAAAAATGAAATGCAGATACAGTTCACTGCTGTGTCAGAAAATGAGGCATTTGCAAGGATCGCAGTGGCTGCTTTTGTAACACCATTAAATCCGACACTGGAGGAGATCGCAGATATCAAGACAGCGGTATCTGAGGCTGTGACGAATGCAATTATCCATGGTTATGATGGCATGACGGGAAAAGAACAGAATCAGGTATACATACACTGTCTGCTGAACAGGGATGTACTGCAGGTAGAGGTCATAGATGAAGGAAAGGGCATTGAAGATGTGGAAAAGGCCATGGAGCCCATGTATACCACCAAACCTGATATGGACAGATCCGGTATGGGCTTTGCTTTTATGGAGGCTTTTATGGATGAATTGGAAGTGATATCGGAGCCTGGACAGGGAACTACGGTGCTGATGAGCAAAAAGCTGGGGACACTGCCATTTATTGACCGTGAGGAGTGATCTGACATGGAAAATACAGTACTGATCAGGCGGGCACAGGCAGGAGAAAGAGAATCGAGAGAAGTACTGATAGAACAGAATCTCGGACTGGTACACCATATTGTAAAACGGTTTCTGAACAGAGGCTATGAAGCAGAGGATCTGTTTCAGATCGGGGTGATCGGCCTGATCAAGGCGATCGATAAATTTGACACAGGATATGAGGTGAAATTTTCCACCTATGCGGTTCCGTTGATCACCGGAGAGATCAAACGGTTTATCAGGGATGACGGGCTTGTTAAGGTGTCAAGAACATTGAAGGAAAATGGCAGCCGGGTGAAATATGCCAGGGAGAGACTGCTCAAAAGCCTCGGAAGAGAACCAACACTTGAAGAGGTAGCCCTTGAGGCGGCACTGACGACTGAAGAAGTGATCCTGGCAATGGAGGCAGGCGCCAGGGTGGAATCTATTTATCAGTCTGTATATCAGAGTGATGGAAATGAGATCTATCTGGTAGACCAGCTGGCAGATGAAAAAGGAGATGAGCAGGAAAAGCTGCTGGACCGGCTGTTGGTGAAGCAGCTCTTAAAAAGCCTGCCGGAAATGGAACGGACACTGATCACGCTCCGGTACTTCAGGGACAAGACCCAGACGGAGGTAGCGGGACTGCTCGGGATCAGTCAGGTCCAGGTGAGCAGGATGGAAAAAAAGATTTTGCTGGGATTGCGGGAGAGGATGATTTGATTTACAATAGCGGGAAGAGATGCTTCAGATAAAAGAAGAGAAAAGGAACAGGAAACAGGATGAAATTACTGCATACAGGTGATCTGCATATTGGTAAAACAGTAAATGATTTTTCCATGCTGGAGGATCAGAAGGAAATTCTTTCACAGATCCTGTTACTTGCCAAGGAAAATCAGGTAAATGGCGTGATCCTTGCGGGAGACATTTATGACAGGGCAGTACCTTCCGGAGATGCGGTTCTTGTGTTCAATGATTTTCTGACTGCCCTTGCCAGAGAGGGGATCACTGTATATATGATCAGTGGCAATCATGATTCTCCAGAACGGATAAGCTACGGAGAAGAGCTCCTGCGGGAGCAGGGGATCATGATCGCAGGGGTGTATCATAATGAGATCACTGTGATCCATACGAAGGATGCTTATGAAGACGTGGACATTTTGCTGCTGCCTTTTATCAAACCTTCAGCAGAGGCTGCAGGAACAAGTGAGGAGGCCGTGGCGAAGGCACTTGGGAAATACTGGGAGAAGGAAGCTGCAGAAAGATCTAAGCTGCCAGCCGGACAAAGCAGGCAGGATACCAAACGACGGATACTTGTGACACATTTCTTTGTGACGGATGCCGGAAAGGAACCACTGCTTTCAGACAGCGAAACGACGATCCATGTGGGCGGCATTGACAATGTGGATGCCTCTGCATTTGACGGGATGGATTATGTGGCTCTTGGTCATATCCACAGACCGCAGCAGATCGGAAACAGACAGGTATATTATGCGGGTTCCCCGCTTTCTTATTCCTTTTCAGAAGCAGGACAGAAAAAGAAGGTATTACTGGTCGAGCTTAAGGAAAAGGGAAACTGTCAGGTGACAGAGCTGCCGCTTACTCCTCCAAGGGAAATGAGAAAGCTCGAGGGCAGTATGGAGGAGCTTCTGAGGCAGGGAGAAGAGGATCAGAACAGAGAAGATTATGTGCAGGCCATTCTGACAGATCAGAAGGAGCTGGTTGATCCTATGGGAGTCTTAAGAAGCGTGTATCCCAATGTGATGCAGGTAGTCAGGAAAGAAACGGCTGGCAGTCTGCAGTATACGGGAGAAGAACTGAAGCTGAAAAGAAGGGATCCGTTGACGATTCTTGAAGATTTTTACGGATTTGTCAGAGAAGAGGCGATGACGGAAGAAAAGAAAGCGCTTCTGGTACAGATGATAAAGGAGACAGAGGAATGAAGCCGATCACACTGACCATCTGCGGGTGGGGGCCATACCGGGATGAGCAGCCACCTATTGATTTTGAGGCACTTGGGAGCAGAGGACTGTTTTTGATCACAGGTGCAACAGGAGCCGGAAAGACCACTATTTTTGACGCGGTCACATATGCACTGTACGGGGATCTGAGCGGAAAAACGAGAGAAAAGGGCAGTGTCAGAAGTGATTTTGCTGCTCCTTCTACCAAAACCTATGTAGAGCTTGTAATGGAGCATGGGGGAAAGCGGTATCGTATCCGGAGAAATCCGGAATATATGCGGCCAAGAAAACGGCAGTCAAAAAATGGTGAGCTGACGAAAGAGAAGGAAAACGCATATCTGACTATGCCTGATGGAAGCTGCATCGAAGGAAGCAGTGAGGTGACAGCCAGGATCAGGGAGCTCCTTAAGGTAGACATCAATCAGTTCAGACAGCTTTCCATGATCGCACAGGGAGAATTCACAAGACTTCTTACTGCACCATCTTCGGAAAAGTCAAAGATCTTCCGGGAAATTTTTGATACGAAGCTTTATGAGAGGCTGGAGGCAAAGCTGAAGAACAGCTCTGCAGAACTTTACAGGCAGGTAATGGAATACCGCCATCGTATGGAAGAAGAGGTTTCTGTATTTTCACCTGATGAGGAACTGAAAGCGGAAGTAGAGGCACTTGTGGCGGAGGCAGGTATCTACTCGGAACGGCTGCTTCCCTTTCTTAAGGAGAAGATAAGCGTTTTCCTCAGCGAAGAAAAGAGGCTGCATTCAGAGGAAAAGAAAGCGGAAGAAGAGATCGAAGAGCTTGCAGGTATCGTGAAGGAAGCAGAGCAGACAAAGGCGCTTATGGAACAGCTTGCAAAAGAACGGGAAAAGCAGAAGAGCCTTGCAGAAAGGGAGCCTGATTACCGGCAGATGGAAGAACGTCTGCAGAGGGCAGGAGAGGCAGCAGCTGTGCGGGAATATGAGCTGCTTTTGCAGAACCGGGAAGAGCAGAGGAAGACCTGTGAAAAGAAACTGCAGCTTTCTGAAAGGGAGCTGGAAGGCCTCTTACAGAAGCAGGAGGAACAGCGTACCCTTGTGGAACTGGCAGAGCAGATAGCAGAGGCCTTTGACATGAAGGAAAGGTGTGAAGAAGCAGAAAGGCTCCGGCAGGAAAAAGAAACGGCACTCAGGGAAAAGAAGCAGGAATTTGGTGCTTTGCAGGTCAGGTATGAGAAAGCAGAGAAAGAGGCAGAAGCGAGCATCCATGACTATGAAAATGCAGAGAGGAGATACCGGCATGGTATTGCCGGCATACTGGCACAGGATCTGAAGGAAGGAGAGCCCTGCCCGGTCTGCGGAGCCCTGTCACATCCCTGCAGACAGGAAAGAGAACAGGGTGTGCCAACGGAAGAAGAATTAAAAGAAAAGAAGCTGCTTTCAGAGAAGAAAAGGCAGGAGCTTTTGAAGATCCATGGAGAAACGAGAGCCTGCAGGGAGGCCAGGGATCTGCTGGATAGGGAGGCAGAGAAAAGCCGGAGGATGCAGCAGGAGCTGACAGAGAAAATGCAGGAGCTGCCAGCAGAGATCAGGGAATATCCTGATTTTCATGAAAGATCAGATTTCGAAAAGCAGAGGAAGGAAGCAGAGGAGATCTGTCTTCGTATTTCAGAAAAGAAAAAAACAAAAGAGGCACTTAGGCAGGAAAGACAGGTGCTTTTGGAAAAAGAAGGGCTTGCCAGGGGAAACTTCCGGGATGAGCTGCAAAAGGCTGGCTTTATAGGGAAAGAAGAATACCGGGCTGCTTTTCTTCCGGAACAGAAACGGAAGGAAGAGCAGGAAGCAGTAAGGGATTACAGACAGCGGTGCTATGCTAAGGAGCACCTGATCCATCATCTTGAGGAAGAGCTTAAGGTGCGGGAGCAGAGAAACCCGGCAGAGGAGCAGCAGAAGCTTGCAGAGATCCGGAAAAAGAAAGACAGTCTTACAGAAGCAGGCAGCTGTCTCTGGAAAAACAGGAATGAAACGGAAAAGCTGTACCATTCTTTAAAAGAAAAGAAGGAAAAGAGCACGGCTCTTTCTGAAAAGTACGGTATCATCAAGGATCTGGATGATGCCGTAAATGGAAATAATAAGAAACGTCTTGTGCTGGAGCAGTATGTACTTGCTGCTTATTTTGAGGAAATCCTGAAGGCGGCAAATCTGCGCCTTGCCATGATGAGCGGCGGCCGGTATACCCTGTATCGTACCAAAGAGGTGACTGACGGAAGGAGTAAGGACAGTCTGGATATGGAGGTGCTGGACTATTATACCGGAAGGTACAGATCCGTGAAAACACTTTCGGGCGGCGAAACCTTTAAGGTGTCCTTATCCCTTGCACTTGGAATGAGTGATGTAGTACAGGCATACAGCGGTGGAATACAGGTAGATGCACTGTTCATCGATGAGGGGTTTGGCTCCCTGGATCAGGAATCTCTAGAACAGGCATGTCAGACGCTGATGAGTCTTGCAGAGAGCGACCGGATGATCGGGATCATTTCCCATGTACCGCTTCTTTCTGAAAAAATCGAAAATCAGATCCAGGTTAAGAAAACCAGTACTGGAAGTACGTATCAACTTGTGGTATTCTAAAAGAGTATGCGGTAAAACCGCAGAGTGAGTCCGACCCGCATTGCGTGTCAGCGAAGGAGGAAGCTTAGTTAAATGGAAAAAAGAGCAGATGTCATTATTATAGGAGCAGGACCCGGAGGCATATTCTGTGCCTATGAGCTGCTTCGTCAGAAGCCGGATCTGAAGGTGATCGTCATTGAAAAAGGACGTTCCATAGAGAAAAGAGTGTGCCCGAAGAGAACAACTCTGCAGTGTGTAGGCTGCAAGCCCTGTTCTATTACAACCGGATTTGCCGGTGCCGGCGCATTCTCAGATGGAAAGCTTTCCCTTTCCCCGGATGTAGGCGGCAATCTGCCGGAAATTCTCGGCTATGAAAAGACAGCAGAGCTGATCCATGAATCAGATGAGATCTATCTGAAATTTGGAGCAGACAGAAATGTTTATGGTGTAGATAAGCAGGATGTGATCCGCGAGATCAGAAGAAGGGCTATTGGTGCAAATTTAAAGCTTGTCGAGTGCCCGATCAGGCACCTTGGAACAGAGGAAGGCTACAAGATCTATGCAAAGCTTCAGAAGCATCTGATGGATGAGGGAGCAGAGCTGATCTTTAATACTATGGTGGAAGAGATCCTGGTAGAGGATGGAAAGGCAGTTGGCGTCAGAACCGATAAGGAAGATGTTTACTACGGCAGTGAAGTGGTATCCGCAGTAGGAAGGGAAGGTGCTGACTGGTTTAAGGATAAATGCGAAGAGGTTGGGATCGAGACCACGCCTGGCACCGTAGATGTTGGTGTGCGTGTTGAGGTCAGAGATGAGGTCATGCAGTATCTGAATGATAATCTGTATGAAGCCAAGCTGATCTATCATACGCCGACTTTTGATGATAAGGTAAGAACCTTCTGTACCAATCCTTCCGGAGAAGTGGCAACAGAATATTATGAGGGCGGCCTTGCTGTTGTCAATGGGCATGCCTATAAGGCAAAGGATCATAAGACACACAATACCAATTTTGCGATCCTTGTCAGCAAGAATTTTACGAAGCCGTTCAAGACACCGATCGAATATGGCAAGCAGATCGCGCAGCTTTCCAATATGCTCTGTGGCGGCAGGATCCTGGTACAGACCTTTGGTGATTTTAAGAGAGGCAGAAGAACTACAGAAGAAAGACTCTGCAGGAATAACCTGATCCCTACCCTGAAGGATGCAGTACCCGGAGATCTTTCCCTGGTATTCCCTCACAGGATCATGGTGGATATAGAGGAGATGCTGGAAGCACTTGATAAGATCACGCCGGGTATTGCCAGTGATGAGACTCTTCTTTATGGTGTGGAAGTAAAGTTTTATTCCAACAGAGTAATCGTAAACAGTGATTTTGAAACGAGCATTAAGGGACTTCGTGCTATTGGGGACGGTGCCGGTGTGACAAGAGGACTCCAGCAGGCATCAGCTAACGGTATCAGTGTGGCAAGAAGTATCTTAAAGGGAATGAATGCATGAGAAACAGAAACAGGCGCATGGCAGCAGCACTCCTTACAGTGCTGCTCCTGCTTCTTTCAGGCTGTATGGATTCGCTGAAAGGCTCCAAAGTTGTGCTGACGACCGGATTTGAGAAAAATGAGGTGTTCCGGATCGAGGATATGTCCTGTACACTCCCGGAAGCCATGGTTTATCTGATCAATACCAAGAACCGGTATGAAAGTGTATACGGCAGGGAAATATGGAATGTCAGCCTGGATGGTGTGACACTGGAGGAAAATATTAAGGAAACTGTCCTTGCACAGCTCGCACAGCAGAAAACCATGAACCTTCTGGCAAGACAGAACGGAGTGGCTTTGAGTGAAGAGGAGGAGGCCAGGGTCATGCAGGCGGCAGAAACCTATTTCCAGTCCTTGAGCGAGGAGGAAAAGAGCGCGCTGCAGATCACAGTAAAGGATGTAGAGGAGCTGTACCGGGAATATGCACTGGCAAGAAAGGTCTACCAGTATATCATCAAGGATATCAATCCGGAGATCAGTGATGATGAAGCAAGAACCATAACAGTCCAGTATATTTATTTCAGAACCTGTATCCTTGATGGCAGCGGAAAGAAGATCGAATATTCTGCAGAAGAGAAGCGGGAGATCCTAAAAAAAGCGGAGGAGGTTCGTTCACTGCTGAAAAACGAAGAGGCAGATTTTGAGGAGCTGATCCTGAAATACAGTGACAGCGAGGAAGGAACCTGCTCCTTTGGAAAAGGTGAGAAGGATCAGGCCTTTGAGGATGCCGCCTTTAATCTGGAGACGGATGAGATCAGTGATATTGTAGAGACACCGGATGGCTATTATCTGATCAAATGTATCAGTACCTTTAACCGTACCGAGACCGATGCCAATAAGGTCAAGATCGTGGAGAAAAGGCGGGAAGAGGTATTTGGGCAGGAGTATGAGGACTTTGTTGCAGCCCTGACCCGGAATCTTAATGAAGATCTATGGCAGAGTGTGTCCCTTGCTGGGACAGAGAATATTACGACATCCGATTTCTTTGATGTCTTTAATAAATACTTTGACGGAATTTTATAAAAAGTTAATAATTGCCGGAAACCCTGATGTTTCCTGATGTTTCACATGATTTGTTAGCACTCATTAATAATGAGTGCTAATTTTGCCTTGACTTTTCGGATTGACAGAACTACACTATTTCCTAGATGTAATAAACTGAAATGGAATATAAGCATTGATACAGGAAAGAAAAGGAGTGATTACCATGGCAGAAAAGCATGGAAGCTTATCAATTAACAGTGAAAACATATTCCCGATTATAAAGAAGTGGCTGTATTCAGATCACGATATCTTTTACAGAGAACTGATCTCTAACGGCTGTGATGCGATCACGAAGCTGAAGAAGCTGGATATGATGGGAGAGTATGAGCTGCCGGAGAATTATAAGGCAAGGATTGATGTTGTAGTGGATCCGGAAGCAAAGACACTGTCCTTCACCGATAATGGTATCGGTATGACCGCAGATGAGGTAGAGGAATATATCAACCAGATCGCTTTTTCCGGAGCGACAGACTTCATCAGTAAATATAAGGACAAGACAGATAATGACCAGATCATTGGCCATTTCGGACTTGGCTTTTATTCGGCATTTATGGTAGCTGATGAGGTACACATTGATACCCTTTCCTACAAAGAGGGTGCGAAGGCTGTTCACTGGGAATGTGATGGCGGTACAGAATTTACCATGACAGAAGGTGACAAGGCAGAGGTGGGAACGAAGATCACCCTGTTTGTTAATGAAGATGTACTGGAGTTCTGCAATGAATACAAGGCAAGAGAGGTTATTAAGAAATACTGTTCCTTCATGCCTACCGAAATATACCTTTCCAAGGCAAATACCAAGGAGACAGAAACCATCAAGGCAGATGAGAAGCGCCCTGATGATGTGGTTGTAGAGGAGATCAAGCCGGAGAAGGAAGGCGATGAGGAGAAGCTTAAGATCGTAAAGAGACCTGAGCTTCTGAATGATACCAATCCTCTCTGGATGAAGAATCCCAGTGAATGTACGAAGGAAGAGTATCTGGAATTTTACAGAAAGGTATTTAAGGACTATAAGGAGCCTTTATTCTGGATCCACCTGAACATGGATTATCCTTTTAACCTGAAGGGTATCCTGTACTTCCCAAGGATCAATATGGAGTATGAGTCCATCGAAGGAACCATCAAGCTGTACAATAACCAGGTATTTATCGCTGACAATATCAAGGAGGTCATCCCTGAGTTCCTGATGCTGTTAAAGGGTGTGATCGACTGTCCTGACCTGCCGCTGAATGTATCCAGAAGCGCACTGCAGAATGACGGCTTTGTAAAGAAGATCTCCGATTATATTTCCAAGAAGGTTGCCGATAAACTGGCTGGTATGTGCAAGACCGAGAAGGAAGAGTATGACAAGTACTGGGATGATATCAGTCCTTTCATCAAGTTTGGCTGTCTGAAGGATGACAAATTCTGCGAAAAGATGACAGATTACATTCTGTTCAAGAATCTGGACGGCAAATATCTGACGCTTCCTGAATGTCTTGAGGTCAATAAGATCGACCCGGATGAGGCAGAGAATAAGGAAGAGACAGAAGAGAAGAGTACAGATGAGAGCGCAGAAGCTGCCGAAACAGAAGCTGCTGACAAGGATGCAGAGGCAGAAGAGAAGAAGGAAAAAGTCATCTATTATGTAACAGATGAGAAGCAGCAGAGCCAGTATATCAACATGTTCAAGGCTGCCAAAATGGATGCTGTGATCCTGAACCACAATATTGACCAGCCGTTTATTTCCCAGCTTGAGGCCAAGAACGAGGGCATTAAATTCAAGAGGATCGATGCAGACCTTACAGATTCCCTGAAGTCAAAGACCAGCAAGAAGGCAGAAGAAGAGCTTACAAAGGCTGCTGAGACCATTGGCAAGGTGATGAAGAAGGCTCTTAAGAAGGACAAGATCGAGATCAAGGTGGAGAAGCTGAAGAATAAGAAGATCGCTTCCATGATGACACTTTCCGAGGAGAGCCGGAGAATGCAGGACATGATGAAAATGTATGCAATGCCCGGTATGGATATGGGAGATTATGGAAAGGAAGGCGAGACACTGGTGCTGAATGCCAACCATCCGCTGGTACAGTATGTACTTGATCATACGGATGGCAGTAATGTTTCCATGATCTGCGAACAGCTATATGATCTGGCGCTGCTTCAGCAGGCACCCCTTGAGCCGGAAGCCATGAGCAAGTTTATCACAAGAAGCAATGATATCATGCTGCTTCTGACTAAATAAGAAAAGTAACAAGACAGATAACCCCTGCATAGAATAAAGAAAGACTATGCAGGGGTATTTTTATGCCTGAGGAAAGTTTACAGACAGGGAGTGCCCGGGGAAGGCTGCAGATCAATGTCACGTCTTCCCTTGGACTGATCCCGGTGAAGGATGCTGCCGTTACCATATCATATTCAGGAGAGCCAAATGCTCCGATAGAAAAGCTGAGTACGGATTCCTCCGGACAGACAGAACGGGTAGAGCTTGCAGCACCGCCGCTGGACTACAGTGTTGAACCCTCTGAGCAGAGACCATACAGTGAATATACAGTTCTTGTGGAGGCTCCCGGGTATGAGTCTGCCATGGTTTCAGGAACAGAGATCCTGCCTGACACCCTGGCACTGCAGCCGGTTTCTTTAAAGCCACTGGAAACAGCAGAAGGGGATATGGAAAGTGTGATTATTCCTGATCATACCCTCTATGGAGATTATCCGCCAAAGATTCCGGAGGCTGAGATCAAGCCGATAGAGGAAACGGGAGAGATTGTTTTAAGCAGGGTCGTGATTCCAGAATATATTGTGGTACATGATGGTGTGCCGGATGATGCCAGTGCACAGAACTATTATGTGAAATACAGGGATTATATCAAAAACGTGGTTTCCTCCGAAGTGTATGCCACCTGGGAAGAAAATGCCATTTATGCCAATGCGCTGGCAATCATGTCATTTACTTTAAACCGGGTCTATACGGAGTGGTACAGAGGAAAGGGTTATCCTTTTACCATTACTTCTTCTACGGCCTATGATCAGAACTGGATCTATGGCAGAAATATTTATTCCAACATAGACAGGATCATAGACAGTATTTTTGCCAATTATCTGTCAAGACCGGGTGTGAGGCAGCCAATCTTTACTTCTTACTGTGATGGAAGGAGAGTGACCTGCAATGGCTTAAGCCAGTGGGGATCACAGTATCTGGCAGGGGAAGGCTATACGCCTATTGAGATCCTTCGTTATTATTATGGAAATGATATGTATATCAATACGGCAGAGAGTATTTCTGGCGTGCCGTCCTCCTATCCGGGCTATGCTCTGTCAATAGGCTCATCCGGTGAAAAGGTGCGTCAGCTTCAGAATCAGCTTAACAGGATCGCACAGAACTATCCTGCAATTCCGATAATTGCTGCAGATGGGGTCTATGGACCGGAAACAGCAAAGGCAGTTAGGGCATTTCAGAAAATTTTCAATCTGGAGCAGACTGGTGTGACAGATTATCCAACCTGGTACAGTATTTCAAATATCTATGTCGGAGTTACCAGAATTGCAGAACCATAGGAGTGTTTTGCCATTGCAGAAGAGTGCTTTCTAATGGTATACTATTAATTAATCATGGACATTTTTGCCTTTAGGCAGCAGCCCTGTGCCCGGATTTTTTTCAGGGCGGAAGGACTGTCTGTCTTCTGGCGGATAAGGAAAAGGAGCTACAAAGGTGCTGAGTGCAGTTGACAGGATATTGGCAGGTGAATTTAATAAAGAAAACCGTTTTCTGGATTTTTCCACGCCGAGAATTGAATTGTCGGTGCATAGCGGAGAGATCAGCGAAGGCTCCTTTACCATATATGGACCAAAGAATCAGCTTACTGAGGGCAGGGTGTCATCCTCGAGACTCAGGATGAAATGCCTGACAGAGAATTTTACCGGTTATGAGGAAGAGATCAGTTACCAGTTTGATGCTGCAGATCTGGAAGAAGGCGAGTGCATCAGGGGAGAATTTTCCATTATCTCCAATCAGGGAGAGTATACGATCCCTTATGAAGTTAATATTGTGCCAGTCTATATGGAATCCAGTCTTGGCACGATCCGGAATCTGTTTCATTTTACCAATCTGGCTAAAACTAATTTTGAGGAAGCTGTCAGGCTCTTTTATTCTGCACAGTTCAAAGCGATCTTTCAGGGAGTGGACAGACAGTATTACACCATATACAGAGGTCTTTGTGCAGGAGAAAGAAGAGAACAGAATGTAGAGGAATTTCTGCTTGCAATCAAGAAGAAACAGAAGGTTCAGTTTCTTTTGGAAGAGCCTGAAATCCGTATCGATTCACCGAAAGAAAATACAGAATACAAAGTAGTGATCAATCGGAATGGCTGGGGCTGCAGCGACCTTTCCGTGACAGCAGAGGGGGATTTCCTGGTACTGGAAAAGGATTATATCAGAGAGGAAGACTTCCTTGGGAATTGTTACAGATTACCCTTTTACCTGGCTGAGGACAGGCTTCACGGAGGCAGAAATTATGGGATCATCCATCTGAAGAATGCCTATACAGATCTGGCAGTCACAGTACAGGTCTGTACATCGTCAGGAACAGGAAGGATACCGAACCTGCGGCTGCAGAAAAAACATGCCATCTTAAGTCTGATGCAGTATTATGAAGCCTTTCGTACCAAAAAGATCAGTGCAGCATCCTGGATGCAGGAAACAGAAAAGATCCTGGAGACACTGGTCAGTGCAGATGAGAAGGATTATGCTTCCAGACTGATGCAGGTGCAGCTCATGGTAACCCAGGAGCGTTACAGTGAAGCAAACTGGCTTCTGTCCAAAACAGAGGAAGCCATGGCAGGGAGCTTTGATCCGGCACTTTATTGTTACGATCTGTATCTGACCACCCTGATCAACAGAGAAGAGTCCTACATAGACGAGGTGGCTCTGCAGGTGGAGAGGATCTATGCGCAGAATCCGGATAACTGGCGGATCGCCTGGCTGCTTTTATATCTTTCAGAGGAATATGGCAAGAGCCCGTCTGCCAAATGGATGGTACTGGAGGATCAGTATAAATTGGGCTGTATCAGTCCGGTGCTTTACATAGAAGCATATAATCTGATGAATGCGTCACCTACGCTTCTGATGAAGCTGAGTGGCTTTGAACTGCAGGTACTGACCTATGCGCTGAAGAAAGGGCTGCTGAATCCGCAGATTGCTGAGCAGATCGTATTTCTGTCCTTTAAGGAAAAACAATATCAGGAACAGGTATATCAGCTTCTGAAGAAGTGCTGTGAGCTTGTACCTTCAGATGAACCACTGCGTGCGGTCTGCACACTTCTGATCAAGGGCTGTAAAATGGATGAGGAAGCCTTTGAATGGTATGCAAAGGGGATTGAGAAGCAGCTTAGAATCACCAGACTGTATGAGTATTATATGATGTCGGTAAAGCTTTCTGACAGGACGGTATTGCCAAAGATCGTACTGATGTATTTTGCCTTTGACAGCAGTCTTGACAATCTGCACAATGCGTTTCTGTATGCTTATGTACATAAAAACAAAGAAACCTATCCGGAGATTTATGAGAACTACAAGGAGCAGATAGAGCGCTTTGTGGTCTTTCAGATGATGAAAGGAAAGAATAACAAATGGCTTTCCTATCTGTACCGGAATATCGTGACAGAAAGCATGATTACAGAAGAAACGGCAGGGGGGCTGGCTGAGGCAGTCTTTATTCACAGACTTCAGATCAGAAGAGCGGATATCCATCGGGTTGTCATCGTATATGAGAAGCAGAAGGGCGAGGTGGCGTTTAAGGCAGGTGGCAGGGAAGTTTATCTGCCGGTTTATGGAAGTGACTGTCGTATCTTCCTGGAGGATAGCGGTGGCTGTCGATACTGCCGGGAAGAAGATTATGAACTGGAAAGAATGCTGATCCCGGACAAGCTTGCCAGAATGGCAGCAGTTTATATCACAGATGATGTGAACCTTGATATCTGGATGTGTGAAAGAGGACGCGTACTGGCTGTGATCAATGAAGAGAATGTGCAGCTCATGATGCGTGTATGCGGCTACAGGGTTCTGGAAGATAATATGCGGCGGGATATCCGTATGAATCTGATACGGTATTTCTATGAAAAAGATAAAATGCAGGAGCTTGACAGCTTCCTTTCTGAAATAACCTATGAAATGGCAGATAATTCCTGTTATGCAGAGATTCTCAGCTTCCTTATCATGCGTGGTATGTATGAAAAGGCTTATGAATGGATCCGTAAGAGAGGTGGAGAAGGGATCGATGCCAAAAATCTGATGAGACTCTGCAGCAGACTGATCCAGATGGAACTGGCTGATCCGGATCCTGTGTTGACAGCTCTCGTCTATCTGGCATTCCAGAGTGGAAAATATGATGAAAATCTGCTGAAATATCTGAACAGTTACTATAATGGCTGTGTCAGAAACATGAGAGATGTTTACAAGGCAGCTACAGCTTTTGGTGTGGATGCCTATGCGATCAGTGAAAGGATACTGATCCAGCTTCTTTACACAGGAGCTTATATCAGTGAAAAGACGGAGATATTCCGGTATTATGTAGCAGGTGGAGCAGGGACGGATGTGGAGATGGCATTCCTTGCACAGAGCTGTTATGACTATTTTGTGGATGATAAGATCACAGATGATTATCTGATGAAGGAGCTGCAGAAGATCATAGACAGGCGGGAGGAGGTGCCTCTTGTATGCAAGCTGGCTTATACCCGTTATTATGCCGAAAACAAGGAGCTTCTGGATAAGCATGTGATAGAGAATCTGATCCCTTACCTGCGGGAGCTGATCGCTGCAGATCTGCTGTTCCCATATTATAAGGAGTATGCGGATAAGATCTCTTTTATGAGGCAGTTTGCAGATAAGACCATGATCCGTTACAGGCTGGAAAATGGCGGCAGGGCAGTGATCCATTACCTTCTGGAGGGAAGCGATGGAGAATATGTCATGCAGGAAATGAAGGAAATGTTTGGCGGTATCTGCGTGAAACAGTTTATTCTGTTCTTTGGAGAGAAGCTGCAGTATTACATTACAGAAACGGAAGAGGATAAGGAGCACCTGACAGAGAGTGGTACCTTAAGCCGTAGTGATACAGACAGGGAACAGAAGGAAAGCAAATACAGTCTGATCAATGATATTGCCATAGGCAGAGCCCTGAACGATGAAAATACCATGGGAGATCTGCTCCATGAATATTTTGAGAGGGAATTTATGGTAGAAAAGCTCTTCCATATTGTATAAAGGAGAAAAGTCATGTTCGCAGGGGTAAAGGAACAGACAGAAAAGAAAAACGGTAAAAAAATAGCAGTCGGATATGATCTTGGCAGTGTGGCTTCCCAGATCAGCTACTGCACACTGGAGGAACAGAGGGTGGAAACGGTATCCAGTGTGGCAGGCACAGAACAGTACAATATTCCTACTGTACTCTGCAAACGGAGAGGGGTAAACCAGTGGTTTTATGGTAAGGAGGCACTGAAATACGAAAGAGAGGAAGATGGCATTCTGGTAGGGGATCTGGTGGAGCTTGCTAAAAGGGGAGAAGAGGTAGTCGTGGAAACAGAAAGCTACGATCCGGCAGCCCTGCTGACACTGTATGTCAAACGTAGTCTTTCCCTGCTCTCTCTTCATGTTTCTTTAAGCCAGATCGAAGTGATGATGTTTACGGTAGAGGAACTGACACCGGAGATGGTCGATGTTCTTTCCAAGGTAGTGGCAGGACTCTCCCTGCAGACGAAAAAAGTCCTGTTTCAGAGCAGGGCGGAAAGCTTCTATTATTATATGCTGTATCAGCCAAAGGAGCTGTGGCAGAACCAGGTCATGATCTTTGATTACAGCAGAGAGATGAAAAGCATCTGTCTTGAATGCAATCCTATGACAACACCACAGGTGGTGCTGATCAACAGCAATATATATCCGGATATGGAGAGGGTTACCTTTGTCAGGGGAGAGTCACCGGAGGCAGAGGAAGAACGGGAGCAGCAGGAGAAGGAACTGGATGAAAAATTTCTGCAGATAGTAGAAGCGGAGATGGAGGGCAGCATATTCTCTACGGTATATCTTCTGGGTGACGGATTCAAAGAAGGCTGGGCAAGGGAGTCCCTGCGGTATCTCTGCAGGAACAGAAGAGTATTTCAGGGAAATAACCTGTACAGTAAAGGCGCCTGCTATGGAGCCATTGAGAGGGTAAGCCCAAGTGGGGAAGGAAAAAAGTATGTATATCTCGGGGCAGATAAGCTGAAATCCAATGTAGGCATGAAGGTGGAGAGAAGAGGGGAGGATTCTTACTTTGCCATTCTGGATGCCGGACAGAACTGGTATGAGGCAGCCGCAGATTTTGAAGTGATCCTGAGGAAAGGAAACAGTCTTTTCTTTCATATCACACCACTGACAGGTGAAAATATCACAGATAAAAAGATCGAACTGGAAGGACTGCCGGAGAGACCACCTTGTACCACCAGACTGAAGATCCATGTGGAAATGGAATCTGTAAATCAGGTAACAGCAACCATAGAAGATATGGGATTTGGAGAATTTTTTCCATCCAGCGGCAAGGGCTGGCGCAAGACTATTACCGTCTGAGGGAAAGGGAGCAGGTTCATGGAGAACGTATTATTATGCACAGGTAAATATGCAGAAAAACCATATTATTTTGAACATGCAGGTATGAATGTATACTGTGTGGAGGAGCTTTGCTATCTGCTGGCCAGCAACCCTTTTATGATAGATGCGGGGATCATGGATAAGCAGCTGGTACAGTGGCTGTATGAAGAATGTGAGCTGAAGGAGCTTTCCCATCAGCTGCTGCAGCTTTTCCAGCGCGGGTGCCAGCCGGGTGTATTCGTGGATACGATCCTGGATTATACTGGTTACTGCAGCAGGGAAGATAAGGAACGGATCGATGAGGTATTAAAGGGAAGCGCAGGACTTGATCAGTATGAGAAGCAGAAACGCCAGGGAGATTATCTGATGAAAAATGGAAGGTACCAGCTGGCAGTGCATGAATATGAAAAGCTGCTTTCCATTCTGCCGGAGGCTGAAAAGGAGCTGATCCCATCGGTGTATCATAATCTTGGCGTGGCCTGCTGCAGACTGTTCCGGTTTGAAAGTGGAGCCTCTTATCTGAAGAAGGCATATGAGCTTTCTTTGAGGGAGGAGTCCGGGATCCAGTATCTGGAAGCACTGCGTGAGCAACTGACAGAGGCAGATTATGTTTCCTTTATTGCAGACCATAGAGAATATTATGAATTGTCCATGAAGGTGGAAAAGCTCTATGAGATGGCAAGAGGACAGTTTGAGGCAACAAGGGAAAACCGTATGCTGTCAGCACTGAAGATCTACAGGGATGAGGGAAACACAGGCTCCTATTATGAAGAGATCGACAAGATCATAGCAAGGCTTAAGGATGATTACCGGGCAAGCGTGGCACAGTAGACAAGGAGAGTATATGAGCTTTTTTGATAAGATATTTCCCTGGAGAAAGAACCAGGAAGACCCCATGTATGAGATCGATGACTGGAATGAGATCGTCTACGACCGGGATGATCTTCAGATCAACGATAAGCAGCAGAGAGAGGATTATATCAAAGGGTGTCTCGAACAGATCGCAGAGGCATCTACAGAGCTGGAAAACCTGAAGCACGAGTATAACATGGTCACCTCCTATCTGAAGGACATGGAGGAGATCGAATCACTGCCGGAGGAAGAGATGCTTCTTCTGCAGAGCTATGCCCGAAGGATCGAGGAGCTTTCCGATAAGCAGTCAGACTATGCCAGAAGAGAACGGAAGCTGGATGAGGCAAAATACCGTCAGATGGAGCGGATGGAGGACGAAGTCCAGGAGGGCTGTGAGAAGCTTCTGAAAGCAGAAGAATATCAGGAACTGATCAAAAGGGATCTGAAAAGACTGGATGGAGAAAAGCAGGCCTACCAGTACAGAAAGGCAGAGCTGCAGCACATTCTGGAGGATTCCAGAAGCATGGCCATTATCTGTACCATAGCTGTGATCATCTGTATTTTGGTACTGCTGATCCTGCAGTATGGCTTTTCCATGAATACAGGGATCGGCTATGTGGCAGCGGCAGCACTCGGGGCGGCAGCGATCACAGCAGTTTTTCTCAAGTACAACAATGCTTCCGAGGAACTTTCCAGAGTGGAAAACGGGATCGGAAGGATCATAAGACTTCAGAATACAGTAAAGATCCGGTACGTGAACAATACGCACCTGCTGGATTATCTTTATATGAAATATCAGGTCAGCAGTGCCAGGGAGCTGCAGAAGGATTATCAGGATTATCAGCAGGAAAGAGAAGAGAGGGAGCGCTATTACAGTGCAGAGAAGGATCTGGATGAATGTCAGAAGGATCTGATCCATGAGCTGAGAAGATTTCAGATACAGGATCCCATGATCTGGATCCATCAGACCAGAGGACTTCTTGACAAAAAGGAAATGGTGGAGATCCGCCACAGCCTGATCATCAGACGGCAGTCCCTGCGCCGGAGAATGGATTATAATAAAGAAGTGGTTGCCGGAAAGGCACAGGATGAGATCAAGGATCTGGCAAAGAAATACCCAAGATATGCAAGGGAGATCATGGATACCGTGGATGAATACGAAAAGGATTTTTCTTGACGAATCTACTCCTGCATGATAGAGTGATTATCGAACAAATACTTTAGTCTAATAAACTAATAAATCACTAAACTGGAAGAGGAGAACATTATGAAAAAATTATTGGCAATGGCAGTAACAGCCGCATTTACGGTAAGCATGCTGGTCGGATGCGGACAGAGCGCAGAAACAACAGATGCGTCAGTACAGGAAACAACACAGGAAACAGAAACAGAAGCTGCTGACGAAGAGACAGCCGGTACAGCTGATGCGGCATCGGAGGATACTGCAGAGAGAACAACCTTTACTGTTGGATTTGATGCAGAATTTCCACCCTACGGCTATATGGATGAAAGTGGAGAGTACACCGGATTTGATCTGGAGCTGGCACAGGAGGTATGTGACAGGAACGGCTGGGAGCTTGTAAAGCAGCCTATTGACTGGGATTCCAAGGATATGGAATTATCCTCAGGAGCTATTGACTGTATCTGGAATGGCTTTACCATGAACGGACGTGAAGATGCTTATACATTCAGTGTTCCCTATGTAGATAACAGTCAGGTATTTGTAGTAGCCGCTGATTCCGGTATTACAGTCTTTGATGATCTTGCAGGCAAGAATGTGGGTGTGCAGAAGGATTCCTCCGCACTGGCAGCTCTCGAGGGTGATGCAGCTGATCTTGCGGCAACCTTTGGTAATCTGACACAGTATTCTGATTATAATACAGCATTCATGGATCTGGAGCAGGGTGCAATTGATGCACTTGCAATCGATGTGGGCGTTGCTGATTATCAGATCGCATCCAGGGGAGAGGGCTTTGTCAAGCTTTCCGAGAATCTGGCAAGCGAACAGTATGGAATAGGCTTTAAGCTTGGCAATGTGGAACTGAAGGATCAGGTAGAAAAGACACTGCTTGAAATGGCAGATGACGGTACCTTTGGAAAGATTGCAGAAAAGTATGGCTTATCAGACAGCGTATGTCTTGGTAAATAAAAAAAGTTGCACTGGATAAGACGGGAGAGATGACAGTATCATCTCTCCCACTGTCAGAAACAGGCAGAATGTGAGGGTATACATGACATTATCGATCATATTGTTACAGCTTATGAAAGGCATGGGAGTGACGGCAGAAATCTTTTTTCTGACGCTTCTTTTTTCTTTGCCTCTTGGTTTACTGGTAGCCTTTGGACGGATGTCAAAGAATGGCATTATCCGGATGATCAGTAAGATCTATATTTCTGTGCTGAGGGGAACACCGCTTATGCTCCAGCTCATCGTGGTGTATTTTGCCCCCTTTTATGTGTTTCACCTGAAGGTCGGCAATTACAGATTCCCGGCTATCATCATAGCATTTGCGCTGAATTATGCGGCATATTTTGCAGAGATATACAGGGCAGGCATTGAATCCATGCCGGTTGGACAATATGAAGCGGCCAGAGTTCTTGGCTACAGCAGGATCCAGACCTTTGTAAGGATCATTCTTCCACAGGTGATCAAGAGGATCCTGCCACCGGTAACGAATGAAACGATCACGCTTGTAAAGGATACTTCACTTGCCTTTGTGCTGGCTCAGGCAGAAATGTTTACCATGGCAAAGCAGATCGCAGCCAAGGAGACAAGTATCATGCCGCTCATGATCGCAGGCGTGTTTTATTATCTGTTCAACCTGATCGTGGCAACGGTGATGGAACGGATCGAGAAGAGTCTGAATTACTATAAGTAAGAGATGGAGGAAGACAATGAGCGAAGAAGGCAAGATTCTGCTGCAGATAGAGCATATGAAAAAAAGCTTTGACGGGGTGGAGATCCTGAAGGATATTTCTCTTTCTGTCAGAGAAGGAGAGGTGGTCTCCATCATAGGACCTTCTGGCTCCGGCAAGTCAACACTGCTCCGGTGTGCAACGATGCTGGAGACCATGGATGGAGGGACACTTTCCTATCTTTCTGAAAAAGCGGCATATGAGGAAAATGGCAGATGCATTTATGCACCAAAGGCAAAGCTGAAGGAGATTCATAAGAATTTTGGACTGGTGTTCCAGAACTTTAACCTCTTTCCCCATTACAGTGTCATGAAAAATATCACAGATGCGCCTGTTGTGGTGGATAAGGTTCCAAAGAAGGAAGCAGAAGAGAGGGCGGAAAAGCTTCTTGCACAGCTTGGCCTTTCTGATAAGGCGGATGCTTATCCGTGCCAGCTTTCCGGGGGCCAGCAGCAGAGGGTATCGATCGCAAGGGCACTGGCGCTGCAGCCGAAGATCCTGTTTTTTGATGAGCCAACTTCTGCACTCGATCCGGAGCTGACCGGGGAGGTGTTAAAGGTTATCAAGGAACTGGCAAGGGAACATATGACTATGATTATCGTCACTCACGAGATGCAGTTTGCAAGGGAGCTGTCGGACAGGATCATTTTTATGGAGCAGGGGATCATACAGGCAGAAGGAACACCGGAGGAGATTTTCCACTGTGAAAATGAACGTGTCAGGGAATTTATTGGAAAGTTTCAGTCATAAGACGTGTTGATTTATGACAGGAGGTAGTATATACTCCACAATAGAGGTTATTTACTAAAACTTTACGAAAGGCAAGGAAACCAAAATGAAAAAAATGGAACAGCTTTACGAAGGAAAAGCAAAGAAGGTATTTGCAACAGAGGATCCTGATGTTGTTATCGTAGATTACAAGGATGATGCAACTGCTTTCAACGGGGAAAAGAAGGGCACGATCGTAGGAAAGGGTGCTATCAATAACCGTATGACCAATCATGTTTTCAAGCTTCTGGAGAAAGAGGGAGTACCGACACATCTGATCGAAGAATTAAGTGACAGAGAAACTGCAGTTAAAAAGGTGCAGATCGTGCCACTTGAGGTTATCATCAGAAATGTGGCAGCAGGCAGCTTTTCCAAGAGGCTTGGTGTACCGGAAGGAACACCTTTTGCAGAGCCCACCATTGAATTCAGCTATAAAAATGACGAGCTGGGTGATCCTCTGATCAACAGCTATTTTGCGGTTGCACTGGGACTTGCTACCTGGGAAGAGATCGATACCATCAAGAAGTATGCATTTAAGGTAAATGAAGTATTAAAGGCATATTTCCTTCAGGCGGATATCAAGCTGATCGACTTCAAGATCGAATTTGGACGTTTCCATGGTCAGATCCTGCTTGCAGATGAAGTATCTCCGGATACCTGCCGTCTGTGGGATGTAAATACCAATGAAAAGCTGGATAAGGATCGCTTCAGAAGAGATCTTGGCAATGTAGAAGAGGCTTATAACGAAGTATTTAAGCGTCTTGGACTTGCATAAACAGATACAGAGGTATGGAAATGATTAAAGAGGAATGTGGCGTATTTGGCATCTATGATTTTGATGGAGGGGATGTAGCCTCCACCATTTATTACGGTTTACTTGCGCTTCAGCACAGAGGACAGGAAAGCTGCGGTATCGCAGTCAGTGATACCAGTGGACCCAAGGGAAAGGTACTCAGCTCCAAGGACATGGGACTTGTCAATGAGGCATTTACCACGGAGATCCTTAAGAAGCTGAAAGGGGATATTGGTGTCGGACATGTCAGATATTCTACAGCAGGCAGCTCTACCAGAGAAAATGCTCAGCCTCTGGTATTAAATTATGTGAAGGGTACACTGGCACTTGCCCACAATGGAAATCTGATCAATGCTCCGGAGCTGAGAAAAGAACTGGAATATACAGGAGCTATCTTCCAGACGACTATCGATTCAGAGGTGATCGCTTATTTTATTGCAAGGGAGCGGCTGAATTCCAAAACGGTCGAGGAAGCGGTAGGACGTGCCATGAAGAAGATCAAGGGAGCCTACTCCCTGATCATTATGTCTCCCCGTAAGCTGATCGGTGCAAGAGATCCTTTTGGCTTCAGGCCGCTTTGTATCGGTAAGAGAGATAATTCCTATGTGCTGGCATCCGAGACCTGTGCCCTTGATACCATCGGAGCAACCTTTGTCCGTGATGTGGAGCCGGGAGAGATTGTAACCATTTCTCCGGAAAAGGGGATTGAATCCGACAAGAGCATGTGTATTCCGAAGGAGCAGCATGCCAGATGTGTATTTGAGTATATTTATTTTGCCCGTCCGGACAGCTTTGTGGACGGCATGAGTGTTTATAATTCCAGAATCCTGGCAGGAAGATATCTTGCCATAGATTCACCGGTAGACGCAGACCTTGTAGTCGGTGTACCGGAGTCCGGAAACTGTGCGGCTCTTGGTTATGCCATGGAGTCAGGGATCCCCTATGGACAGGCATTTGTGAAGAACAGCTATGTAGGAAGAACCTTTATCAAGCCCGGACAGAAAAACAGAGAGAGCAGTGTACAGGTCAAGCTGAACGCACTGCGGGATGCAGTGGAAGGCAGGCGTGTCATCATGATTGATGATTCCATCGTAAGAGGAACCACTTCTGACCGTATTGTCCGTATGCTGCGGGAAGCAGGAGCAAAGGAAGTGCATATGAGGGTAAGCTCTCCTCCCTTCTTATGGCCCTGTTATTTTGGTACGGATATACCGGCGAGGGATCAGCTGATCGCATATAACCGTTCTGTGGATGAGATCTGTAAGATAATCGGAGCTGACTCGCTTGGCTATCTGAAGGAAGAGAGACTGTCGCAGATCGTAGAAGGAAGAGAAATCTGCAGTGGCTGCTTCACTGGAAAATATCCACTTGATCCACCGGAAGATGATATCCGGGGAGAATTTGATCATTAGAGGGAGGACTTATGGAAACTGACAGATATGTAAGCCCGTTATCGGAGCGCTATGCCAGTAAGGAAATGCAATATATCTTTTCTCCGGACATGAAGTTCCGGACGTGGAGAAAGCTCTGGATCGCACTTGCAGAGACAGAGATGGAGCTGGGATTATCCCAGAATGGGAAACCTGTTATCTCACAGGAGCAGATCGATGAGCTGAAGGCTCATGCGGAAGATATCAACTATGATGTGGCGAAAGCCAGGGAAAAGGTAGTCCGTCATGATGTCATGAGTCATGTATATGCCTATGGACAGCAGTGCCCGAAGGCAGCCGGTATTATCCATCTTGGTGCTACAAGCTGCTATGTAGGTGATAATACCGATATTATCGTGATGACAGAGGCACTGAAATTAGTAAAGAAAAAGCTGGTCAATGTTCTCTCGGAGCTTTCAGCCTTCGCTGATAAATACAAGGCTCAGCCGACCCTTGCCTTTACCCATTTTCAGCCGGCACAGCCTACTACTGTAGGAAAAAGGGCAACACTCTGGATGCAGGAATTCTGCCTGGATCTGGAGGATCTTGAGCATGTGCTGTCCGGTATGAAGCTGCTTGGATCCAAGGGAACGACAGGTACACAGGCTTCTTTCCTTGAACTGTTTGACGGGGACCAGGAAACGATTGATAAGATCGATCCTATGATCGCAGCTAAAATGGAATTTAAGGAATGCTATCCGGTATCCGGACAGACCTATTCCCGTAAGGTGGATACCAGGGTAGCCAATGTACTGGCCGGTATCGCAGCAAGTGCCCACAAGATGAGTAATGATATCAGACTTCTCCAGCATCTGAAGGAAGTGGAGGAGCCTTTTGAGAAGACCCAGATCGGATCTTCTGCCATGGCATACAAGAGAAATCCCATGCGGAGTGAGAGAATTGCATCTCTTTCCCGCTATGTGATGATCGATGCCCTGAATCCGGCGATCACCTCTGCCACACAGTGGTTTGAGAGAACACTGGATGATTCTGCAAACAAGCGTCTTTCTATCCCTGAAGGGTTCCTGGCTATTGATGGTATTTTGGATCTGTGCCTGAATGTAGTGGATGGTCTTGTGGTTTATCCGAAGGTAATAGAGAAGCACCTGATGAGTGAGCTGCCTTTCATGGCCACAGAGAATATCATGATGGATGCAGTAAAGCTTGGCGGCAACAGACAGGAGCTGCATGAGAAGATCCGTGAGCTTTCCATGGAGGCAGGAAGGACTGTAAAGGTGGAAGGCAAGGATAATAATCTTCTTGAGCTGATCGCAGCAGACCCGGCTTTCCCGTTATCCCTGGAGGATCTGCAGAAATCCATGGAACCATCCAGATATATTGGAAGATCCAGAGAGCAGGTTGATAATTTCCTTTCAAAGGTGATCAGACCGATCCTGGAAGAAAATAAAGACCTTCTTGGAGTGAAAGCAGAGATCAACGTATAAGTGGATGTAACTGATAAAGAAACAGCTGGCAGCAGTGCATGCATGCCGGCTGTATTTTTTGTATTATTTTTATAAAAAAGTGCTTTTCCTTTTTGGAAATGTGTTGTATAATATCCCCATAGAGTTCATTTAGAGACATTTCAAATGACAAGTCGAGATTTAAATCCCATTGAAGAAGATGATAGTGAAGGTTTGAGAAACGGTTTATTCACGATCAGGTGTATGAAAAAGCACAGAGACAATGAAACAACAGGACTGTAAGAAAAAGTGAATGGAGGAATTTATGAGAGAAAAATATGAATCTCTTGCGCTTGTGGATCTGAAGGCGATTGCAAAGGCAAGGGGCTTAAAGGGTACATCAACCATGAAAAAGAGCGAGATTATTGAGCTGATGCTTGCCGAGGATGAGAAGGACAAGACATCTGGTAAGGGTATGTATGCCAGAAGTGCAGAAAAGAAGGAACTGAGAGAAAGCAGCTATCGTCAGGAAGCAAGGGAAGAGAGCGAGAATAAGACAGACGAGAATAAGACAGACGATGAGGAAAAGTTCCCGGCTGAGCTTGACAGTGGGATCGCTGTCAATGGTATCCTTGAGGTAATGCCGGATGGATATGGATTTATCAGAAGTGATAATTATCTTCCGGGTGAAAGGGACGTTTATGTGGCTCCCAGTCAGATCAGACGGTTTGGCCTTAAAACGGGTGATATCCTGGAGGGTAATACCAGAGTTAAGACACAGGGAGAGAAGTTTGCAGCTCTGTTATATGTAAAGAGTATTAACGGTTATACACCGGAAGAGGCAGCAAAGAGACGCAATTTCGAAGATATGACGCCTATATTCCCAAATGAGAGACTGCACCTTGAGAAGCCGGGAGCCAGTGTGGCAATGAGGATCATGGATCTGATCAGCCCGGTTGGTAAGGGACAGCGTGGCATGATCGTATCCCCTCCGAAGGCAGGTAAGACAACCCTGTTAAAGGAAGTAGCCAAATCTGTTAAGAAAAATAATCCGGAGGTGCATCTGATCATTCTGCTGATCGATGAAAGACCTGAGGAAGTAACAGATATCAAGGAGGCTATCGAGGGACCAAATGTCGAGGTCATCTATTCAACCTTTGATGAGCTGCCTGAGCATCACAAGCGTGTATCAGAAATGGTGATCGAGAGAGGTAAGAGGCTGGTAGAGCATCAGAAGGACGTTATTATCCTGATCGACAGTATTACCAGACTGACACGTGCGTATAATCAGACAGTACCCCCGAGTGGACGTACCCTGTCAGGTGGTCTTGATCCGGCAGCTTTGCATATGCCAAAGAGATTCTTCGGTGCGGCGAGAAATATGAGAGAGGGCGGATCCCTCACTATTCTTGCAACCGCGCTGGTAGATACCGGAAGCAAAATGGATGATGTAGTATACGAGGAATTCAAGGGAACCGGTAATATGGAGCTGGTGCTTGACAGAAAGCTGTCTGAGAAAAGAGTATTCCCCGCTATTGATATTCCGAAGTCCGGAACCAGAAGAGAAGACCTTCTTCTCTCACCGGATGAACTGGAAGCGATCAATATTATCCGTAAGGCATTAAATGGTCTGAAGCCGGAAGAGGCTGTAGACAGGATCCTGGATCTTTTTGCCAAGACAAGGAATAATAATGAATTTGTCAATATGGTCAAAAAAATGAAGTGGATCTGAGAAAAAGGACTTGCATAGTATATTAACCTGTGTTACAATTAAAAAGCTGTTTCGGGAAAAACATGAGAACGTTAATTGTAATATAGTTAATAAATAGAGAGGTGAAAACATGAAAGAAGGAATTCATCCTGAGTACTATCAGGCAACCGTTACCTGCAACTGTGGAAACACATTTGTGACCGGATCAACCAAGAAGGATATTCACGTTGAAGTTTGTTCCAAGTGCCATTCATTCTACACTGGTCAGCAGAAGGCAGCCAGAGCTGATGGACGTATCGAGAAGTTCAACAAGAAATATGGTGTTGGAAACAATTAGGTTATGTACAATAAGGTTGAGGGTTACATCCTCAACCTTATTATTTTTATTACAGGAGTATCTTGCATGGGTAAAAAGAAAAAAACAACGCACTATTCCGGGATCGGCGGACAGGCTGTTCTGGAAGGCGTGATGATGAAAAATAAAGATGATTATGCAGTGGCTATCCGTAAGCCAAATGGTGAGATCGAAGTGGAAGTAGATGTGTACAGGGGTATCCTGCATGACAGTGCTTTGAAAAAGATCCCTTTTATCAGAGGCATTTTTAATTTTCTGGATTCCATGATCCTTGGAATGAAGACCATCAATTATTCAGCGTCCTTCTATGAGGACGAGGAAGCGGAGGAAACGAAGCTTGACAAGGCACTGAACAAGGTGTCAGGGGGACGGGCAGAGAAGATCCTGATGGGAGTGACAACGGTGGCTTCCATTGTGATTGCGATTGCTGTATTTATGCTGCTTCCCTATTTTCTGTCAACGCTGCTTGTACAGTATATCAGAAATGATTCCCTGCTTGCGATCATAGAAGGAATCATCAGGATACTGATCTTTGTGATCTATATTGTCGCAATCAGTCTGATGAAGGATATTCACAGACTGTACCAGTATCATGGGGCAGAGCATAAGTGCATCAACTGTGTGGAGAACGGAAGACCTCTGACTATCCACAATGTAATGAGAAGCTCCAGGATCCACAAACGCTGTGGGACGAGCTTTATGTTTCTTGTAGTTTTTGTGAGCATCATCCTGTTCTTTTTTATCAGGGTACAGAATTCTGCTCTCCGTGTAGTACTGCGAATTGCACTGGTACCTGTGATCGCGGGTATTTCCTATGAGATCATCCGGCTGGCAGGCAGAAGTGACAATATTTTCGTAAAGATCATTTCTGCGCCCGGTATGTGGCTGCAGAAACTGACGACCAAGGAGCCTGACAGAGAAATGGCAGAGGTTGCCATCAGATCTGTGGAGGCGGTATTTGACTGGAAATCATATCTGAAAGATGAGTTCGGATATGAAGTGGATGATTCCTGGCTTCAGGATGAGCCGGGAGAGGAAGAAGAATGATCCATGAATTACCGGAAGCTTTATGAAACAGGAAAAGACAGACTGGAGAAGGCTGGCATACAGGAAGCAGCGCTTGATGCGAGGCTTCTGCTGGAGGAGGTCTGCAGGACGGACCGGAATACGCTGCTGGTGCATGGAGACAGAGCGGTAACAGAGGAAGAAGAAACACAGTTTCGTATTTTCATAGAAAGAAGAAGCACACATGAGCCACTGCAGCAGATTACAGGCTGGCAGGAGTTTATGGGACTGCGTTTTTCTGTTACGGAGGATGTACTGGTGCCAAGACAGGATACAGAAACTCTTGTAGAAGAAGTGATGAGGTATCTCAGGGATGGCATGGAGATCCTGGATGTGTGTACAGGCAGTGGATGTATTCTTTTAAGTCTCCTGCGGTATTCTAATGGCTGCAGGGGCGTTGGCTGTGATATTTCGGAAAAAGCACTTGCTGTTGCAGGGCAAAATGCAAAAGAGCTTGGAATATCTGCGCAGTTTATCCAGAGTGATCTGTTTGAAAGCATAGAAGGAAGGTTTGAATATATTGTATCCAATCCACCATACATCCGAAAGGATATGATTCCGACTCTGATGGAAGAGGTGAGGGATCATGAGCCGCTGATCGCACTGGATGGCGGCGAAGACGGTCTTGACTTTTACCGGAAGATTACCAGGGAAGCGACAGAACATCTTTATTCCGGAGGCATGCTTTTCTTTGAGATCGGTTACGATCAGGGAGAAGCAGTAAAGCTGCTGATGGAAGAGGAAGGATACGAAGAGGTGACTGTCAGTCAGGATCTTGCCGGACTTGACAGAGTGGTGTATGGAACATTTAACGGGAGGAAATAGTCATGTTTGATAAATTAGACGATCTGCTTGCCAGATATGAGGAGATCATGAATGAGCTGAATGAGCCTACGGTGACAAACAATCAGGATCGCTTCCGTAAGCTGATGAAGGAACAGAGTGATCTGACACCGATCGTAGAGGCATATAAGGAATATAAGAAATGTAAGCAGGATGAGGAGGATTCCCTGGCATTACTTGATTCTGAGTCCGATGAGGATATGAAGGAGATGCTGAAGGAGGAGCTTTCAGCAGCCAAGAAAAGAATCGAGGAGCTGGAAAAGGAACTGAAGATCCTTCTGCTTCCCAAGGATCCCAATGATGATAAGAATGTTATCATGGAAATCCGTGCCGGCGCCGGCGGAGATGAAGCTGCCCTGTTTGCAGCGGAAATGTACCGGCTTTATGTCCATTATGCAGAGAGCCAGCGATGGAAGACAGAGCTTTTGAATGTAGATGAGATCGGAATCGGTGGCATGAAGGAAGTCAGCTTCACAATTACCGGACAGGGTGCATATTCCAAGCTGAAATATGAAAGCGGTGTACACCGTGTACAGCGTGTGCCTGAGACAGAATCCGGCGGACGTATCCATACCTCCACAGTCAGCGTGGCAGTTATGCCGGAGGTAGATGATGATATTGATATTGTTATTGATGATAAGGATATCAGGATCGACGTGATGAGAGCATCTGGAAACGGTGGGCAATGTGTTAATACCACAGACTCTGCAGTGCGTCTGACCCATTATCCCACAGGTATTGTAGTTTACAGTCAGACCGAGAAATCCCAGCTGCAGAATAAGGCCAAGGCATTTGCTCTGTTGAAAGCTAAACTGTATGATCTGGAGCAGCAGCAGCGTCATGACGCAGAAGCAGAAATGAGAAGAAGCCAGATCGGTACCGGAGACCGTTCTGAGAAGATCAGAACCTACAACTTCCCACAGGGAAGAGTAACCGATCACAGGATTGGCCTGACACTGTATAAACTTGACAAAATAATGAATGGAGATATCGGAGAAATCATAGACGGGTGCATTTTGGCAGATCAGACAGCGAAACTTGCCCGGATGAATCAGGAAGGATAAGAAATGTTCCCCATCAGTGTTTGCTGATGGGGAATTTTATCATAAAGAAAAGGGTGTTTATGGAAATAAGACAGGGATATTCATATCATATCAAAGATGTTTTTTTGATAAAAAGCGGAATATTTATTATTTTGATTTTTCCAAACTTATTTTATAATAGGCATATACGGGCATAGAAAAAGGAGGACACAGAATATGGCAAACAATTTTGAGTATTTTTCACCCACACGTGTTGTTTTTGGAAAGGAAACAGAGAAGCAGACAGGAAAACTGATCCGGGAATACGGGGGATCCAGAGTCCTTGTTCTGTATGGAGGAAAGAGTGCGGTTCGCTCAGGTCTTCTTGACCTGGTAAAGGAATCCCTGAAGGAAGAGGAGCTTTATTTCCAGGAGCTTGGTGGAATTGTTCCAAATCCTCATCTGGACAAGGTATATGAGGGTATTGAGATCGGTAAAAATGAGGGTATTGATTTCCTGCTGGCCGTTGGCGGCGGAAGTGTTATTGATACAGCTAAGGCGATCGCTTATGGACTTGGCGAGCCGGAAAAGGATGTCTGGGAATTATATGAGCATACAAGAAAAGCCAGAAAGTGCCTGCCGGTTGCCAGTGTACTGACAATCGCCGCAGCAGGAAGTGAAACTTCAAGGAGCAGTGTGATCACCAATGAGAAGACACTGGAAAAGAGAGCTTATGATGATAACCTGGCAAGACCTAAGTTTGCGATTATGAATCCGGAATTTACCAAAACCCTGCCGGATTACCAGACGGAATCCGGATGTACCGATATTATGATGCATACCATTGAACGTTATTTTACCAATGGCGGCAATATGGAGATCACAGATGCCCTGGCAGAAGGTCTTCTTCGTACCGTAATGGAAAATGCAAAAATTCTGCATACCGAGCCGGATAACTATGATGCCCGTGCGGAGATTATGTGGGCTGGAAGTCTGGCACATAATGACCTGACAGGCTGTGGCAATGACGGTGGTGACTTTATGTCCCATAAGTTGGAGCATGAACTGGGTGGTATGTTTGATGTGACTCATGGCGCCGGACTGGCAGCCATCTGGCCAAGCTGGGCGAGATATGTTTATAAGTATTGCCTGCCCCGATTTGTGAAATATGCAAAGAATGTAATGGGCGTTACGTCAGGTGGCAGTGATGAAGAAACAGCGCTTCTTGGTATAAAGGCCATGGAGGAGTTTTATCACAGCATTGGCATGCCGGTTAATTTAAAAGAGCTGGGCATCCACCCGACAGAGGAACAGATCCGGGAAATGGCAGAGGGATGCCTGAAAGCAAGCGGAAGTTCTACTGGTTCTGCAAAGAAGCTGGATCTGCAGGATATGATCCGAATCTATCAGATGGCAAACGAAGCATAAAACAGTAACAGAAAGCGTGAAAAAATGGCATATTATGTGGCTGATGAAGCAGTAGTCAAGGGAAAGGTAATAGTCGGGGAGGAAGCAGGGATCTGGTATCATGCAACGATACGGGCAGATTCTGATCAGATTACGATTGGCAGCAGAACCAATGTACAGGACAATGCTGTGATCCATACCTCCCGGAATTATCCAGTCAGCATTGGAAACGGAGTGACGATCGGCCACAGTGCCATTGTCCATGGATGCACGGTTGGAAATAATACACTTGTTGGAATGGGAGCCATTATTCTGAATGGGGCAGTGATCGGAGATAACTGCATCATTGGTGCCGGGGCACTGGTCACCCAGAACAGTAACATACCTGACGGCAGTCTTGCCTTTGGCAACCCGGCAAGGATCATACGGAAGCTGACGGAAGAGGAAATTGCCGATAATAAGGGAAATGCTGACAGGTATGTACAGGCTGCCAGAGCGCAGCTGCCACAGAAGTGAAAGAAGAGAATGCAATGAGGATATCAGTATAAGATGGCTGTGTTTTCTGATCTGTTCAGAGATGCACAGCCATCTTTTTATTTTATTCAGCCAGTTCCTCGGCTAAAGCTTCGATCTTCTTCATGGTATCTTCATTGACTGCAGAACGGATCGTTACCGTATTTTCGACAAAGGTCAGATTTTTGCAGTCCTTCAGAATCTCCATCATGCCCTTCGCAGCAGTGGGAGCCCAGCATCCATTTTCCATAAAGGCAATGGTGCGGTTCTGATAATTATGCTCCTTTAAGAGACGGAGGAAATTGTCCATATAAGGGAAGATGCCGGCATTGTAGGTGATGGAAGCCAGAACCAGCTTATCATAGCGGAAGGCATTTTCAAGGCAGAAGGAAAGGTCTGTTCTTGCAAGATCCATCAGGACAACATTTTTGCGACCCTTTTTCTCAAGAATATCGGCAAGAAGCTCAGCAGCTTTTCTCGTGTTGCCGTAAACAGAGGCATAGGCGATGGTGATGCCCTTTTCCTCCGGCTGGTAGGAAGACCAGGTATTATATAAGGATAAATAGCAGGCAAGGTTTTCAGAAAGTACAGGACCATGAAGCGGACAGATCTTCTGGATGGTCAGCCCGGAAGCCTTTTTCAGAAGATTTTGTACCTGCATGCCAAAACGGCCTACAATACCAAAGTAATAGCGGCGGGCACCATCTGTCCAGGCTTCCTCTTCATCAAGGGCACCGAATTTACCAAAGCCATCTGCAGAGAACAGAATCTGATCGCAGGCATCATAGGTCACCATGACTTCTGGCCAGTGAACCATGGGAGCTGCCACAAAGGTAAGCTCATGTCTGCCAAGACCTAAGGTATCTCCTTCCCTGATCACCATACGGTTTGTGTTAAAATCACTGCCAAAGAACTGCTTCATCATGGTAAAGGCCGGCGCAGAGGAAACCACACAGGTATCCGGATAGGCTTCCATGAAAATGGCAATGCCTGCAGAGTGATCAGGCTCCATGTGCTGGATGACCAGATAATCAGGCTTTCTGCCGGAAAGTACAGAAGAGAGCTTTAACAGCCATTCTTCTGTAAAGCCAGCATCTACGGTATCCATGACGGCAATCTTTTCATCCATGATAACATAGGAATTGTAGGACATGCCGTGAGGAACCGGATATTGCCCCTCGAAGAGATCGATTCTGTGGTCATTCACACCAATATAAAAAATATCATCTGAAATGTACATAATAAAAGTCCTTTCTGTCAGTAGTATGCTCCAGGGAAAGTATAACATCTGATGGCTTTTCTGAAAAGATTTTTTGACTTTTCAGAAGCTGAATAATAGAGTAAAATATATCAGTAAGCAGGACAGGACTGCAATTAATGAAGGAAAGGTATGGACAACAGGATGAAAAGTGTAGATCAGAAGGAATTTTTAGGCGGACAGGGAACGGTCCATTTTGACCATATACTGGAGGCAGACGAAATGCACGGCATGAACCGTGTATATGCAAAGGTGACACTGCAGAAGGGATGCTCCGTAGGTTATCATGTGCATCAGGGAGACGGGGAAGACTATTATGTGCTTAAAGGCACCGCAACCATAGACGACAACCATGAAAGAACTCTGACCTTAAAGCCGGGAGAGCATTATTTTACCCCCTCCGGCAAGGGACACAGCCTGACCAATCTGGAGGAGGATGAGCTTCAGGTCATGGCGCTGATCATCTATGACCATGAAAAACAGGATTAGACAGGAGAAAAATATGTATCAGGAAGTTTCACAGTTATTAATGTATGGAGATCTGGACAGGGAGGGGATACTGTATCAGCTTGGAGAGCTGTTTGGACGTTATGAGAAGGGCGTCTATGACCGGATGGAGCTTGTGAGGGATATCAATACCCAGGTAAAGCACATCCTGAAGGTGGCAACAGACTATGGCTTTGACGATAACCTCTGGCACAATTATCTGACTTTTTTTCTGATGATGAGCGAGAATCCTTTCAGTCTTACCTGTGAAAAGGTGGGAGCCAATGAAGGAACTGTCAACGAGCTGGTTGAAAATGATTTCCGTATTTTCAGGGCTCTTTTTGACTATGATTTCGATCCCATTGAAAGGGATCTTGGGATACAGTGCTTTTCCAGGCTTTCCCACTATCAGGCAGTACATAAGAAGGAGTTGATGTACAACAAAAATGTCAGTGAAAAGGTACGTTCCCTAAGCAGGAAGCTGGAGCAGACCAGTGATGAAAAGGAATTTTTCGATGTGATCACCGGCTTTTATAAGGATTATGGAGTTGGCATGTTTGGTCTGAACAAGGCATTCCGTATTGAGGAAAAGCCGCAGGGCGGTATTCTTTTCCGTCCGATCAACAATATGGATACGGTCATGCTTTCTGATCTTGTGGGCTATGAGATCCAGAAAAAGAAGCTTGTGGAGAATACCGAAGCCTTTGTAAAGGGAAAAAGAGCCAACAATGTGCTGCTCTTTGGTGACAGCGGTACCGGCAAGTCTACCAGTATCAAAGCGATCGTCAATCAGTATTATGATGACGGCCTTCGCATGATCGAGATTTACAAGCACCAGTTCCAGTATCTTTCTACGGTGATCGCAGATATCAAGAACCGAAACTATAAGTTTATCATTTATATGGATGACCTTTCCTTTGAGGAATTTGAAATTGAGTACAAATATCTGAAGGCTGTGATTGAGGGCGGTGTGGAAACAAGACCGGACAATATCCTGATCTATGCGACATCCAACAGGCGCCATCTGATCAAGGAAAATTGGAATGACAGAAATGACCAGGATAACAATAATGACAAGCATCATTCTGATACTGTAGAAGAAAAGCTGTCACTGGTAAACCGCTTCGGTGTGACTATCAGCTATGAAAAGCCGAATCAGAAGGAGTATTTCAATATCGTGGTCAATCTGGCAAAACGTGCCGGCATCACCATGTCTGAAGAAGAGCTGACGAGGGAAGCCAACAAGTGGGAGCTGAGCCATGGCGGCATTTCCGGCAGAACAGCCCAGCAGTTTGTTGATTATCTGCAGAGTACCCAGTAAAGCGGCGGATAAGGAGAAGAGGTACAGAATGAAAAGGTTTTTGAAGGAATTTAAAGAGTTTGCCTTAAGAGGCAATGTGATGGATATGGCAGTTGGTATTATCATTGGTGGTGCATTCTCCGGAATTGTAACCTCCCTGACAGATAATTTTATCAATCCTATCCTGAATGAACTTACGGGAAATGCTGTGTATACGAAAACAGAGGTTCTTGGATTTGTATCAGCCTTTCTTTCTTCTGTTGTGAATTTTATCATCATGGCATTTATTCTGTTCTGTCTGGTGAAAGCTATCAATAAACTGATGAGCTTTGGAAAGAAAAAGGAAGAGCCGGCAGCACCGACGACAAAGCTCTGTCCTTACTGTAAGAGCGAGATTCCCATTGATGCGACAAAATGTGCACACTGCACATCTATACTGGAGGAAAAACATGATTAGTGAAGTAGTAAGAGATATCAGGATAAACTGGAAGATCAGTGATGACAAAAGAGATGAGGGCCTGACAACACCGGAGGATATCATAAGATTTGATAATATTTCCTATGGACCATACGGAGATGCCAATCTGCTCGATATTTATCATCAGAAAAAGGTAACGAAGCCACAGAAGACGATCATCAGTATCCATGGAGGCGGCTGGGTTTATGGAAGCAAGGAGCAGTATCAGTTCTACGGCATGCGCCTTGCACAGCGTGGATTTACCTTTGTCAATTTCAACTACAGACTGGCTCCTGAGTATAAATACCCGACGGCTCTTGAGGACATCAACCAGGTATTCCTTTTTATCAGGGATCATGCAGAGGAATATGCTATTGATACCAATAATATTTTTGTGGTGGGGGATTCTGCCGGGGCACAGCTTGCTACCCAGTATCTGATCATCTGTACCAATCCGGAATATGCGAAGCACTTTACCTTTATCCCATCAGGTATAAAGGTACGGGCAGTGGGACTGAACTGCGGCGTTTATGATACCAGTGATCCGGAGCATACAAGTCCGAATGATGTTTTTCTGGAATATACGGGTAAAGAGATACTGGAAGATACAGAAAAAGCCAGAAACATGAGAGAGGAACTGAATACCCTGAAATACATGACAGGGGATTTCCCACCGGCATTTGTGACCAGTGCTGTTCATGATTATATTCTGAAAGATGCGCAGCCCATGTATGAAAAGCTGCAGTCTCTTGGGATTGACAGTGAAGTTCATATTTATGGAAGCAAAGAAAAAGAAGAAGTAGGTCATGTTTTTCATGTGAACTGCCGTCTGCCGGAAGCAGATCAGTGCAATGATGAGGAATGTGCTTTCTTTAACAGATATGTAGTATAGGGAAAAGGGGGATTTCGGAATGCGGAAGCTGCAGAGAAAGAAATACGTTGTGATCACAGGGGCAAGCTCCGGGATCGGTATGGAGTTTGCCAGAAGATTTGCAAGAAAAGGGTACCCACTGGTATTGATCGCCAGAAGGGAAGAGAGGCTGAGAAGTCTTGCCGGTGAGCTTCGGACAGACTGTGAGATTATTGTGGCAGATCTGTCCAGGGAGGAGGAATGCTACCGGGTATTCTATGAACTGAAGGAAAAGCCGGTGGCTTTCCTTATCAATAATGCAGGCTTTGGTGACTGCGGCCTGTTTGAGGAAACAAGACTCCAGAAGGATCTTGATATGATCCGGGTCAATGTGAAGGCGGTTCATATACTGATGAAGCTGATGCTGCAGAAGATGGAAAAGGAGCATCACGGGTATATCCTGAATGTGGCTTCAAGCGCAGGTCTGATGCCGGGGGGACCTTATATGGCGACCTATTACGCCTCCAAGGCCTATGTAACCAGCCTTACAAGAGCGGTTGCAGAGGAGCTTTCAGAGAAAAAGAGCCGGGTTTACGTGGGATGTCTCTGTCCCGGACCTGTAAATACGGAGTTCAACGAAAGAGCCAATGTGAAATTCGCACTGCCGGGGATCAGCGCAGAAAAATGTGTGGACTATGCGCTGAAGCAGATGGAAAGGAGACAGGTAGTGATCGTGCCCACTCATCTGATGCAGACAGCCATGACACTTGGCAGATTTCTTCCGGTGCCTGTGTATGTAAAGATCGCAGCCTATCAGCAGAAAAAGAAATTTCGGGAGGAGAGATCCTGTGAAAGCAGGTGAAAGATATACAGAAAAAAGAAACGGTTGCATGGGAGCACTTGCACACCGATACTAAAAAATGTATAATACTGTGCAGATATTGATTAAAAACAAAAGGAGCTTGTTATGATACAGTCAAGAACACATAACTGCGGCCAGCTCAGAATCTCAGAAGCAGGAGAAAAGGTAACACTGGTCGGATTTTATGACAATATGCGTAAGGTCAGCAGGAATCTGGGATTTCTGATCCTGCGTGATTTTTATGGAGTAACCCAGATCGTCATCGAGACAGAGGAAATGATGGCGAAGTTAAATGGAGTCAATAATGAATCAACTCTTTCTATCACCGGTATAGTGAGAGAACGTTCAAGCAAGAATGCTTCCCTTCCTACCGGAGAAATTGAAGTAGTACCGGAAGAGATCAAGGTTCTTGGTAAATGTATTTATAATGAACTTCCTTTCGAGATCAACCGCTCTAAGGAAGCTGATGAGGCAACCAGACTGAAATACAGATATCTGGATCTGAGAAATCCGGAAGTAAAGAGCAGGATCGTTTTAAGAAGCAAGATCGTTTCTGAACTGAGAAGCAGAATGACAGAGCATGATTTTCTGGAGATCACAACACCGATCCTGACCTGTTCTTCTCCGGAAGGTGCAAGAGACTACCTGGTACCGTCCAGAAACCATCCAGGCAAGTTTTATGCACTGCCTCAGGCACCGCAGCAGTTCAAGCAGCTTCTGATGACCTCAGGATTTGACAGATATTTCCAGATCGCACCCTGCTTCCGTGATGAGGACGCAAGAGCAGACAGATCTCCCGGAGAGTTCTATCAGCTTGATATGGAAATGGCGTTTGCAACCCAGGAAGATGTTTTCTCTGTCATCGAAGATGTACTGCCTCCTGTTTTCGCCAAATATGGAACTTATAAGACAGCTTCCAAAGCACCGTTTAAGAGAATTTCCTATAAGGATGCCATGGAAAGGTATGGCTCGGACAAGCCAGATCTCAGGATTGATCTTGAACTGCAGGATGTTACAGATGTGATGGCAGACTGTGGATTTGGACCTTTTGAAGGACAGAAGATCAAGGCGATCGTAGTAGATGATTTTACAGCCACCAGAAAGGTGATCGACAAGATCTGTGCGGATGTGGAAGTACAGAGTGGAAATAAAGCATACTGGTTTAAGGTGGATGAGAGCGGAGAGCTGGCAGGCGGTATTGCCAAATTCCTGCAGGATCGGAAGGAAAAGGTGATGGAAGCCCTTTCCTTAAAACCTGGTGACTTCGTAGGACTTACTGCAGGTAAGCTTCTGGATGCCCAGAAGACAGCCGGAGTCCTTCGTAAATTCCTCGGTATCGCCAGTGAGAAGCACAGAAAGACAGACTGCTATGAATTCTGCTGGATTGTGGATTTTCCGATGTATGAGATCGGTGAAGAGAGTGGAGAGCTGGAATTCTGCCATAATCCCTTCTCTATGCCTCAGGGCGGCATGGAAGCGCTGATGACCAAGGATCCACTGGATATTTACGCATATCAGTATGACCTTGTCTGCAATGGTGTGGAGCTTTCTTCCGGTGCAGTCAGAAATCATGATCCGGAGATCATGGTGAAGGCATTCCAGATTGTGGGACTGGATGAGGAGCATGTAAAGGCCAAATTCCCTGCCATGTACAATGCATTCTGCTACGGAGCACCTCCGCATGCCGGAATCGCACCCGGTGTAGACCGTATGGTAATGCTGATCGCAGGAGAAGAGAGTATCCGTGAGATCATTCCATTCCCGATGAACAAGACAGCACAGGACGTTATGATGGGTGCACCTTCCGAAGTAGATGAAAAACAGCTTAGGGATGTGCATATCAAGATCGATATTCCTGAAAAAGAGGTATAATCTATGCTGCCAGAGGCATTTACAGACCGGATGCAGGAAATGCTTTCGGCAGAAGAATATCAGGCATTTCTGAAAAGCTATGGAGAACCAAAAAAACAGGCGCTGCGGCTAAACCCCCTGAAGGGGGATAGCGGGCGCTTTTTGGAGTTATGCCCTTTTTCCCTGACAAGGGTTCCATGGGAAGAAAATGGTTACTATTTTGACAGCGAAGACAGACCGGGTAAACATCCTTTCCATGAGGCAGGAGTTTATTATATCCAGGAGGCAAGTGCCATGGCACCGGTACCGTTTCTTGCAGCAAAGCCGGGGGAGAGGATCCTGGATCTGTGTGCGGCGCCTGGCGGTAAGAGTACCCAGATCGCAGCAGCAATGCAGGGCGAAGGAATTCTGGTCTGCAATGAATACAACAGAAAGCGTGCAGAGATCCTTGCTGAGAACATAGAGCGGATGGGTGTGGCAAATGCCATTGTAGTTAACCATGATTCGGCGCAGCTGTCAGAGCTGTTCCCTGGATATTTTGACAGGATCCTTGTAGATGCACCATGCTCAGGAGAAGGGATGTTCCGGAAGAATGAAGAAGCAGTGACGGAATGGAGTCCTGAAAATGTGGAGCTTTGTGCAGAGAGACAGGATGAGATCCTGGATCAGGCAGCCATCATGCTTCATGACGGAGGAAGGCTTGTATATTCTACCTGTACCTTTGCACCGGCAGAGGATGAGGGCAGTGTACAGCGTTTCCTTGACAGACATCCGGAATTTTCCCTGCTTTCCGTAAAAGTGCCGGAGGGCATGGAGCCAGGCAGAAAAGAATGGGCAGAAGGCGGCAGTGATGAGCTTTCAAAAACGATAAGACTCTGGCCGCACAAGCTTATGGGAGAAGGACATTTTCTTGCTGTCCTCCAAAAAGAAGGGTATAATGAAAAAGAAGAGCGTCCTTCCCGGTATGGATATGCCACTCCTGCAAGGGAGAAGGATTATGAAGCATATCTGGCCTTTCAGAAGGAACATCTTCGCAGAAACAGAGAGGGAATCCCGGTATTGTTTGGGGATCAGCTTTATCTGCTCCCGAAAGGGGCACCGGCACTTAAGGGGCTTCGGGTTCTCCGGGCAGGACTGCATCTGGGAACACTGAAGAAGAACCGGTTCGAACCGGGACATGCACTGGCACTTTCCCTGAAGAAGGATGAATTTGAACCGGTCTGTAATCTTACAGTTGGAGAAGGATTTGCAGAAAAGTATCTGCGGGGAGAAACCTTTGAGACGAAAGGAGCACCTTCCTGGAATCTGATCACGATAGAAGGCTACAGCCTCGGATTTGGGAAAAATGCAAACGGGATCATGAAGAATCATTATCCCAAGGGGCTTCGCAAAAACTGGTAGATATGTTTGAAATAGGGGGATAAATGAAAAAAAGCATACGATTTCTGACAGCAGTCCTCCCCGTTATGCTTATGCTTTCGGGCTGCGGACTGCAGGATAAGAATGAAAATATAAAAGCCGGCATGACAGCCATAGAAGCACTAGACTATGACGGTGCGCTTGAAAGCTTTGCTGCGGCAAGAGAAGCGGGCGAGGATGAAAGGCTTCTTGTAAGAGGCGAAGGGATCGCCTATATGGGGAAGACGGAATATGAGGCTGCAATAAACTCCTTTGTGACAGCACTTTCCTTAAGTGATGGCAGAGTTGGCAGTATGGATTATGATATGAACTATTATCTGGCCACTGCCTACTATAAGCAGGGAATGGCAGAGGAAGCTCTTGGAGTGTATAATGCGATCATTGCCATGAAACCGGAGGAGAGGGACGCTTATTACCTCAGGGGTGTGATTGAGACAGAAACAGGAAAAACTGATGCAGCTCTTGCTGACTTTGACAGAACGATCTCTTTAAATGAAAGGGATTATGACAGACTGATCGATATTTATTGTGTATTGAATACGAACGGATATGGAGAGTCCGGAAAGACTTACCTTCAGAATGCAATGGAAAGCGGTACCAGATATATGACCAACTTTGAAAAGGGAAGGATCAGCTATTATCTGGAGGACTATGAGAATGCCAGAACCTACCTTGACAAGGCGAAGGAAGAGGAAGGCAGTGATGCGGTGCTGTTCCTTGGAAAGACGCATGAGGTTCTTGGTGATTATAACTATGCGGTCAGTGTTTATAATACCTTCCTGACAGAAAGCGGCGAGCAGAGTCCGGAGATCCTGAACCAGATGGGGCTGTGCAAGCTGCAGATGAAGGATTATGAAGGTGCTCTTACGGCTTTTCAGCAGGCCATGAACATTGAAGATAATGGCATGATGCAGACACTGAAGATGAACGAAATTGTGGCATATGAAAGGCTTCAGCAGTATAAACAGGCGGCCACCCTTATGAGTAGTTATTTGAAGTCTTACCCGGATGACGAGACAGCCAAAAGGGAATATGAATTTCTGAAAACCCGATAATTGACAGAATACAATATCTTTGAGAGACTATTTTCGTACACCCAATATCTTGTGTATCCTGTTGACTTTTTACAGGTGCGATGATACACTTTTTCTATCAGGACAGGCAGGAAGAATGAACGTATTTTCCTGCAAAAGATATCAAAAAACGGGGTGTAGCAGCAATGATCCAGGTAATTCAGAGAGATGGGGAAATAACAGATTTTACGCTGACAAAGATCAGTGATGCGATTATGAGGGCTTTTCTGGCAACTGACAGAAGAGACGGACATGATGAAGCAGATCTTCTGGCACTCAGGGTAACAGCAGATTTCCAGGAGCGGATCACAGAGGAAGGGATTCTGGCATCAGATATCCAGGAAAGTGTAAGAAGAGTACTTTTGCAGGCTGGTTATGAGGAAGCAGCCAGAGCATATATAGGAGGATGACAATGATCAATAAACTGATAGCAAAAATTAAAGAAACCGGGGCTCCTATTGTGGTAGGACTGGATCCCATGATGAAGTATATCCCTGAGCAGATTAAGAAAAAGGCTTTTGCAGAATATGGGGAAACACTGGAGGGCGCCGCAGAAGCAGTATTCCAGTATAATAAAGAGATCGTAGACCATATTTACGATCTGGTTCCGGCTGTAAAGCCACAGATCGCCATGTATGAACAGTTTGGGATCCCGGGACTTGTGGCTTTCAAAAGGACAGTAGATTACTGTAAGGAAAAGGGACTGGTTGTGATCGGAGATGTGAAGAGAGGCGATATCGGCTCCACGTCAGAAGCCTATGCAGTAGGACATCTAGGGAAGGTACAGGTAGGCAGTCATTCCTATTATGGATTTGATGAGGATTTTGCAACAGTCAATCCCTATCTTGGATCAGATGGTATCAAGCCTTTTATCAAGGTATGTCAGGAAGAAAAGAAAGGCCTTTTCATTCTGGTCAAGACGTCTAATCCAAGCAGTGGAGAGTTTCAGGACAGAAAGCTTGCAGACGCAGATAACAGGCCACTTTATGAGATCGTTGGAGAGCAGGTAGCCAGATGGGGAGAAGAGCATATGGGAGATGACTACAGCTATATCGGGGCAGTCGTCGGAGCAACTTACCCTGAAATGGGAAAGACTCTGCGGAAGATCATGCCTAAGAGCTATATCCTTGTGCCAGGTTATGGAGCACAGGGAGGAAAAGGGGCTGATCTGGTGCACTTCTTTAATGAGGACGGTCTTGGGGCGATCATTAATTCCTCAAGAGGTATCATTGCGGCTTATCAGCAGGAAAAGTATGAAGCATATGGGGAAGCAAACTTTGCGGAAGCTTCCAGAAAAGCTGTCGAAGATATGAAGGCAGATATTGAACAGGCATTAAATAACAGATAAAGAAAGGGAACCATTGGTTCCCTTTTTTGACAGTGCAGGAAAATTCAAGGAGATGCGTATGACATATTTTGGATGGGAAATGGAACTTTTGCGCGTGATACAGGAGCTTCATACACAGCTTTTGACACCTGTGCTGATTTTCCTTTCATGGATTAATAATCATGGAGAATTCTGGATCCTGACAGGTCTGATCCTGACGATTATACCCAAAACGAGAAAGTGCGGAATTTCTGTATTACTGGCTATGCTCTTTGGAACACTGATCACAGATCTGACCTTAAAGGGAATCTGCGCGAGACCAAGACCTTATTATTATACGGAGTATATGGACGGGAATCATATCAGACTGCTGATAGAAATGAAGGAAAGGGAGCTGCTGCGTTCATTTCCTTCCGGCCATAGTGTGTGTAGCTTTGCAGCAGCGGTATCCATCCTTTTTTATTACAGGAAAGCGGGGATCGCAGCATTGATACTTGCCTTTTTGATTGCTTTTTCCAGGCTCTATCTGTTTGTACATTTTCCTACAGATGTACTTGCAGGAATCTGTATCGGAACATTGTGTGCGGTTTTTTCCTGTATGCTGACAGGAAGATTGTATGCAGGAAGGAAAGGAACAAAACAGTAGATGAAAGAATTAACAGTGGAGGCTATAGTTGAGCAGATAGAAACTGTGACGGAATTTGTCAATGCAGAGCTGGAAAAACTGGATTGCCCTATGAAGGCACGGATACAGCTTGATATTGCTATTGATGAAATAGTAAGTAATATTGCCTATTATGCCTATGGGGAAAAAACGGGAACGGTTACAGTAAGGATAGAGGCACTTCAGGAAGAAAATGGCGTACAGCTGATGTTTCTGGATAGCGGATTCCCCTATGACCCGCTGAAAAGGCAGGATCCGGATATTTCTGCAGAGATCGAAGAGCGGAAAGAGGGCGGACTTGGAATCTTTCTTGTCCGTAAAACAATGGATGACATGAAATATGAATATAAAGATGGTCAGAACTGTCTGACGATCAGAAAGAGTTTTTGATGGAATACCAGCACATACGACATGAATTTGATCCGGTATATGACCGGAACAGTGAAATATTGATCCTGGGAACGCTGCCCTCTGTGAAATCACGGGAGCAGCGCTTTTATTATGGGCACAAGCAGAACAGATTCTGGAAAGTGATAGCAACGCTTTATGGAGAAGCGGTTCCTGTTACCATAGAGGAAAAGAAGAAAATCCTGCTGAGACATCATATAGCTCTTTTTGATGTGATCGCTGAATGTGATATTGCAGGGTCAAGTGACAGCACGATCAGAAATGTTGTCCCAACGGATCTGTCTGTAATCCTGAAACAGGCACCGGTCAGGAAGATCTTTGCAAACGGAAATAAGGCCTATGACCTGTACATGAAATATTCGTATGAAAAAACAGGAATGGAGGCGGGCAGGCTTCCCTCTACCAGTCCGGCGAATGCAGCATATCAGATGGAAAGACTGCTTCAGAGCTGGAAAGTGATCCTGGGGTGATGGTTAAAGTCAGGGATATTTCTGACGATATACATAATAGAAACCTGGAAACGAGCCGGAACGGATTCTGGCGAAAGACAATCACGGAGGAGATCATAATGAGCAATACAGTATCAGGCTATGGAGCAGCTACAGAAGCTGCAGCAGCTGCAGCTGCTGCGGATTATACCAGTACAGCGGCGGAGAAAAAAGAGGTCAGTGGAAAGACCATTGGAAATCCAAAGCTCAGTGAAAAAGCAGCCAGGTATTATGAGCAGCTTAAGAAAAAGTTTTCTAACATGGATTTCATTCTTGTCAGTGAGGATCAGAAGGAGGCAGCTAAGGCACAGGCAGCAAGCTATGCCAATGCCAGTAGGATGGTTGTTCTGATCGATGAAGCCAAGATCGAGCGTATGGCAGAGGATGAAGCCTACAGAAAGCAGTATGAAGGCGTGATCAGCGGAGCAGGCAGTAAGCTGTTACAGATGAAGAGTTCCCTGACAGCTTTCGGTGCACAGGTTGGGGGCTATGGCATGCAGGTGAATGACGGTGGACTGACAAGCTTCTTTGCAGTGCTGAAGAAGTCTTCGGCAGATCAGAAGACAAGGATCGATAAGCAGAAGGAGAAAACAAAGTCAGAGAAGAAGGCTGCAGAAAAGAAAGCAGAAAAGAAGCAAAAGGAAGAAAAGCTGAAGGAAAGCAGAACAGATAAAGCATCAGGGGATGAGGAAGAAACAGTTATGATCTCGGCATCCAGTCTTGAAGAACTGCTGCAGAAGATCGATGATTATTCGCAGAATGAAAGAATGTATTCCATGCAGTCCGAGGAAGAGAAACAGATCGGACAGCATATTGATTTCAGAGGATAATGACAAAGGAATGGCTGGTGTGAATCATTTTTCGCCTTTTCCGTCTGCTACCCTGATCTGACTTGCAACAGCTATAGTAGATTTACCTCTTTTTTGTTTGAACATCTGTTCCCTTTATGTTATACTGTTATTGTGTAATTGAAAAGAAAGTAGGATGTGATTTTCCGATTATTAGATGCCCTCTAGTTTACAAAGGAGGGTGATGCCCTATGGACACGCTTGAAGTTTTAACCTTAGTGCTAGTAATTTTTGCGGCTCTGTCATATATAGACGATCATAATAAAAAGAAATAGCATCCCTACCCTGAGAAAGTAAGATGCTATTTCAATACATTTTATACTACTGAGGGCAAATCGGAATCACATCCGATTCACTTTCTAAGTAGATTATACAATGGGGTGCTTGAGAAATCAAGTACCCTTTTTAATTTAACTATCCTGTTTCTTTGCGTTCCTTGCCCTCTGCCTTTTCAGAAATTCTATTTGTGATGATCCATATTTTCCCTTTGAGATATCATAAGTACCCATTACATATAAATCATCTGGATATTTCAACGCTTCTTCATTTGTCTTTTTATCTTCATCATCCAGATTTCCCCAGCCCTTAATGAGCTTGAATGAGATGATTTGTTAGTTGAAAAAACAAGCATGAAATGATATACTGGACAAGTATATCTATGCTTGACTTTTTGGTTTGCTAAACAAATCAGAAAGGATTGATATACATGGGTAAATCATTAAATGGCAAAGAGCCAGGAAAGGGCATAAGCCAGCGTAAGGAAGATGGCTTAAAATAAGGAGAAAATAATAAGATGGAACAGTACAAGCAGGAATTCATTGAGTTTATGATAGACAGCCAGGTTTTGAAATTTGGCGACTTTACTTTGAAGAGCGGACGGAAATCCCCCTTTTTTATGAACGCAGGGGCTTATGTGACAGGTACCCAGCTTAGAAGGCTTGGTGAGTATTATGCGAAGGCGATCCATGACCACTATGGACTTGACTTTGACGTCCTCTTTGGACCTGCCTATAAGGGAATCCCGCTTTCCGTAGCAACAACTATGGCGATCAGTGAATTATATGGAAAGGATGTCCGCTACTGTTCCAACAGAAAGGAAGTCAAGGATCACGGTGACACTGGAATCCTTCTTGGCAGCAAGCTGAAGGACGGGGACAGAGTCGTTATCATCGAGGATGTGACAACCTCCGGCAAGTCTATTGAAGAGACCTTCCCGATCATTAAGGCACAGGCCGATGTGGAGATCAAGGGACTGATGGTATCCTTAAACCGTATGGAAAAGGGTCAGGGAGAAAAGAGTGCCCTCTGTGAGATCAAGGAGAAATACGGATTTGATGCCAACGCTATCGTAACGATGGCAGATGTGGTAGAATATCTCTATCAGAAGGAATACAAGGGAACTGTTTATATTGATGAGGAACGTAAGAAACAGATTGATGATTATTATGCTGTTTATGGAGCAAAGCAGTAAACTGATGTAGAAAGGCGAGGACTTAGTATGGAAGAAAAAACGTATAAGATTATGAGTGGCAGCGGAGCTACAAGTATTGCTGTTGGAGTAGTTACACTGGTAACCGGACTTGTCTGCGGCATCCTGATGATCGTAAGCGGAGCAAAGCTCCTTCTTGGAAAATCCAAAATATTATTTTAACAAGAGAGGGCATTCCTGATGGCAGGAATGCCTTTTGTCGCAGGACACCCATGGGGAACTGATGCTGCAGAAAGGAACACATATGGGATTTCGAGGTTACATTTTTACAAATAAAAAACACCCGGAAAAGGGGATCATGTCCTTTATCCTTGGGATCCTTTCCCTTGGAACCTATATCATGGCAGTTTATCTGTCCTATCAGGGAAAAGGGGTATCATCGGCAAGATATGGGGCGGCTGGTGTTCTGGCCAGTGTTTTCATGACAGTCGGACTGATCCTTGGGATCATGTCCTTACGTGAAAAGGAAACCTTTAAACTGTTTCCGGTACTTGGCATGATTGTCAATGTACTTGCCTTTTTTGCGTTGAGTTTAATTCTATATGCAGGAGCGTATGTGAGTTGATGGAAGAGAGATTTTTGCTGGCGAAGACCAGAATTTATGAAATTGCAGAAGGAAAAGATATGTCGGCAGATATGCCGGAGGCATTTGCAGATTATTTTCGGAAGGTGGCAGAGTTTCTGAAGCTGGTACTGGAGCATGAGAACTTTGTGGAAGAGGGAGGCCTGCAAAAGGCAGAGCTTTCCGAACTGCAGAGAAGAAATCACAGTCTGTATGAGGATATCCTGCCGGCACATTATGAGGAAAGCTATGGAAATCCAGCATACTGTGTGAAGAGACTGGGAGAAGAGTATGGCAGGCTGCTTTCCTTTTTGTATGCGGAGATGCGAAGTCTGATCCCCTTCTGCCATGAACGGCAGGAGGAAGAAATCCTGATCAGGCTGGAGCTTTTTTTGCAGGTATACAGTGCTTTTGAGGGAAGCCTGCTGGAGGAAGAGAAGCTTCCATCCTACGAGTCTGTCCGGGAGGATATTTACTATTTCGTCAGTGATTATACCAGAGATTCCTTCAGGAAAAAGTTAGAGGGCATGTTCCTTCCGGAACAGGATTTTGCTTGGAAAATACTACGGGAAAACAGCCTTGATACACCGGCATACCTGTACGCTTTTGGAGAATATATTACAGAAAATGAGTTAAGGACATGGGAGCATCTGAAGGAGCTGCCGCAGGAAACAATAGATCTGATGGCAGATACCTATACAGAGGGGTACCGGATCGGTTTCCTGATGGGAAACAAGGATATCGGTAAGAAAAAAATCGTAAATATCAGATACACGCTTGGCTTTGAAAGAATGATCCTGAAGGCTATCAGGAATTTTGAGGCCATGGGACTTGAGCCTGTGATCTACAGGGCACCGGCAAGTCTTCTGATGGGGAAGAGCCTGAACCGGAATGGCTATTTTGGGGCGATCCCCAATAAGCAGTATGATTTTGATCATAAGGATGATATCGGGCTGTTTCTGGACAAGCGTCTTGTACAGATCAGACTGGAGGCATGGCAGGAATGCTTTGAAGAGTTTAAGGAGCAGGCCGGTTATTTTGGAGGACCTGCAGTGGTAGAGGTTTTCGGGGAAGCACCGGAGGATCTGAAAGAAAAGGAAGAAGCGGTACACTTATCAGAAAGCCAGCAGAAGCTTACTGTAGAGTATATGACACAGGCCGGTGAAATTCAGAACCGTTATATTAAGGGAGAAGAAAGAAGCTTTACCATCATTGCTTTCCCGACACCGGAGATCGGTGAGAACTATCCGGAGATCTTCGATGAGGTGATCCGGATCAATACCCTGAATTATCAGAAATATCAGAAGATCCAGCAGAAGATCATAGATACCCTTGACCTTGGAAAATATGTGATCGTAAAGGGCAGAGGAGAGAACAGGACAGGCATGAAGATCATGCTGCACCATCTGACAGATACAGCACATCAGACGAACTTTGAAAACTGTGTGGCAGATGTGAATATTCCGGTTGGGGAGGTATTTACTTCTCCTGTACTGACCGGTACTGAAGGAATACTTCATGTGACGAGAGTCTTTTTAAACGGACTGGAATTCAGGGATCTTTCCCTGCAGTTTGAAGATGGAAAGGTAAAGGATTATACCTGCAGCAATTTTGAGGAAGAAGAAAAGAACAGGAAATATATCCGGGACAATATTCTGTTCCATCATGATATGCTGCCAATCGGAGAATTTGCTATTGGCACCAATACCACAGCTTATGTGGTGGCCAGAAAGTATCAGATCGAAGATAAGCTGCCGATTTTGATCGCAGAAAAGACAGGACCGCATTTTGCAGTGGGAGATACCTGCTATTCCCATGCGGAGGATGTTGCTGTTTATAACCCGGACGGAAAAGAGATCATTGCCAGAGATAACGAGTGCTCGCTCCTTCGGAGGACGGAGCCGGAGAAAGCCTATTTTAACTGCCATACGGATATCACGATCCCTTTTGATGAACTGGGAGAGATCAGTGTGGTGACGGAAGAGGAACAGGTGATCACAGTGATCGAAGATGGAATGTTCGTGCTGCCCGGCTGTAAAGAATTGAATGAGCCATTACTTGTTTCCCTTAAGAAACAATAAATTGTTATATTTGGAGTTGCAATCAAGAAGTTGGATATAGTATGATGTAAATGTTCGGGACTACGCAAACAGGAGGAGAGAATTATGCCAAAGGTAGGAATCGTCATGGGCAGTGACTCAGATCTCAAGGTGATGAGCGGTGCTGCAGCGATGCTGAAGGAACTGGGAATTGATTATGAGATGAGAATTATTTCCGCACACAGAGAGCCGGATCTTCTGATCGAATGGACCAGATCGGCGAAGGAGCGCGGATTAAAGGTGATCATTGCAGGAGCAGGAATGGCAGCAGCACTGCCTGGAATGTGCGCAGCACTCTTTTCCCTGCCTGTTATAGGGGTTCCTCTTTCCGGGAAGAAGCTGGATGGCATGGATGCAGTGTTCTCCATTATGCAGATGCCGCCCGGAGTTCCTGTTGCAACAGTTGCTATTGACGGGGCAAAGAATGCAGCAATCCTTGCAGCAAAGATGCTGGCAACCGGCGATGACGAGCTGCTGGCAAGGCTGGAAGCTTACACGGAGAATCTGAAGGAGCAGGTAGAGGCAAAGGATCAAAAGCTGCAGCAGATTGGATATGAGAATTACCTGAATCAGTAAGAATACGATAAGCAAAGAGAAAAGGAGAAAGAAATGGACTATAAGACGGCCGGTGTGGATATTGAAGCAGGTTATGAATCTGTGGAGTTAATGAAGAAGTATGTGAAAGAGACTATGAGACCAGAGGTTCTTGGTGGGATCGGTGGTTTCTCAGGAGCATTTTCCTTAAAGAACATTAAGGACATGGAGGATCCGGTGCTGCTGTCCGGAACAGACGGCTGTGGGACGAAGGTGAAGCTGGCATTTCTGATGGATAAGCATGATACGATCGGTATTGATGCGGTAGCCATGTGTGTCAATGATGTAGCCTGTGCCGGTGGAGAGTCTTTATTTTTCCTTGATTATATTGCCTGTGGCAAGAACTATCCGGAGAAGATCGCAACGATCGTAAAGGGTGTTGCAGAGGGCTGTAAGCAGGCAGGGGCAGCCCTTGTCGGAGGAGAGACAGCAGAGCACCCAGGACTGATGCCGGAGGATGAATATGATCTTGCAGGCTTTGCAGTTGGCGTGGTGGACAGAAAGGATCTGATCACCGGAGAACATATCAAGGATGGCGATATGCTGGTCGGTATTGCTTCCTCAGGCGTTCACAGCAATGGATTTTCCCTGGTACGTAAGGTGTTCGAGATGACGAAGGAATCTCTTGATACTTATTATGTTGAACTTGGAACAACACTTGGCGAGGCACTGATCGCTCCGACCAAGATTTATGTAAAGACATTACAGGCCATTAAGAAAGCTGGTGTGACCGTTAAGGGCTGCAGTCATATTACCGGCGGCGGTTTTTATGAAAATATTCCCCGTATGCTTCCGGAAGGGGTGCGTGCAGTGGTAGAGAAGGACAGCTATCCGGTTCTTCCTATCTTTAAACTGCTGCAGAAAACAGGAAACATTGCAGAGAAAATGATGTATAATACATTTAATATGGGACTTGGCATGGTACTTGCCATTGATCCGGCAGATAAGGATAAGGTTCTTTCCGCTATTGAAGCAGCTGGTGAAAAGGGCTATGTGGTAGGAAAGGTCATTGCCGGTGAGAAGGGTGTAGATTTATGCTGAGAGTAGGAATCCTTGCCGCAGGCGGTGGTACCAATCTGCAGGCTATCATTGATGCAGTGGAGAGCGGGAAGATCACTGATGTGGAGCTTTCCTTTGTACTGAGCAACAAGCCTGGTGTCAGGGCACTGGAGCGTGCAAGGGCGCATGGGATCAAGGATATTGTTGTAGACATGAAGTCCTTTGCAGACAGGGAAGACTTTAATCAGAAGCTGAGCGAAACGATTGATGCGGAGAACCCGGATCTGATCGTACTGGCAGGCATGATGATCATGATGCCTGCAGAGCTTGTAAGGAAATATCATAACAGGATCATCAATGTACATCCAGCACTGATCCCGGCCTTCTGTGGAAAGGGATTTTATGGACTGAAGCCTCACGAGGCAGTGCTTAAGAGCGGTGTCAAGGTGACAGGTGCTACGGTTCATTTTGTGGATGAGGTTTATGACCATGGTGCCATCATCATGCAGAAGGCTGTGTATGTACAGAACGGTGATACACCGGAGGTACTGCAGCACAGGGTAATGGAAGAGGCAGAGTGGCAGATCCTTCCAAGGACAATTGATCTGATCGCACATGGCAGGGTGACCGTAAAAGACGGAATTGCCATTGTAGAAGAATAAAATGATGTCGGGGTCAAAAGCCCCCGACTTTGATACCTACGGATTGCTTCGTGCTACGCACTTCCACAATCCTACCCAATATTCGCATATCGTGGGATTATCATCCCACTTTTATGCTCATATCGGGGCGGGTCCTAAGGTCTTTCACCCACTTATGAGCAAGCTCATGTGGGTTTAGACCTTTTGACCCTGGTATCATAGAATACGATTACATAGATTTCATGGAGGCGGATATGAAGGTTTTGATCGTTGGCGGCGGTGGCAGAGAACATGCGATCGCATACAGTGTTTCCAAAAGCAGAAAAGTAAGCAAGATCTATTGTGCACCGGGCAATGCCGGTATCGGCATGATCGCTGAGTGTGTTCCTATTGGAGCCATGGAGTTTGATAAGATTGCAGCATTTGCAAAAGAGAAAGAGATTGATCTGACGATCGTGGCAATGGATGATCCGCTGGTAGGCGGTCTGGTAGACAGACTGGAGGAAGCAGGTCTTCGGGCTTTCGGACCCAGGAAAAATGCGGCGATCCTGGAAGGAAGCAAGGCATTTTCCAAGGATCTTATGAAAAAGTACAATATTCCTACAGCAGCGTATGAGAATTTTGATGATCCGAAGGCAGCACTTGCCTATCTGGAAACAGCAGACTTTCCCATTGTCCTGAAAGCAGACGGACTGGCTCTTGGAAAGGGAGTTCTGATCTGCCAGGATCTTGACGAGGCGAAGACCGGCGTTAAGGAGATCATGGAGGATAAGAAGTTTGGAAGTGCCGGAAACAGACTTGTCATTGAAGAATTTATGACAGGCCGTGAGGTGTCGGTGCTTTCCTTTGTGGATGGAAAGAATATCCGGATCATGACAAGTGCACAGGATCACAAGAGAGCAGGAGACGGAGATACCGGATTAAATACCGGTGGCATGGGAACCTTTTCTCCCAGTCCCTTTTATACAGAAGAAGTGGACAGCTTCTGCCGTAAATATATTTATCAGCCTACTGTGGATGCCATGCTGGCTGAGGGCAGAGAGTTTAAGGGAGTGATCTTTTTTGGACTGATGCTGACGGAGAAGGGACCAAGGGTTCTGGAATATAATGCCAGATTTGGTGATCCGGAGGCACAGGTAGTGCTTCCCAGAATGAAAAATGATATCATAGAAGTGATGGAGGCCTGCATTGATGGCACATTGGATCAGATTGACCTGGAGTTTGAGGACAATGCAGCAGTCTGTGTGGTACTTGCATCTGATGGATATCCGGTCAAATATGAAAAAGGATTTGTGATCCAGGGTCTTGAGAAATTCGAAGGACAGGATTCTTATTTCTGCTTCCACGCAGGAACAGCCAAAACAGAAAAAGGGATTGTGACAAACGGAGGACGAGTCCTTGGTGTAACAGCAAAAGGGGATGACCTGAAGGAAGCCAGAAAAAATGCATATGCTGCGACGGAATGGATTACTTTTGAAAACAAATATATGCGTCATGATATTGGAAAGGCAATTGATGAAGCCTGAGCATGTGGGAATGGAGAAGGTGACGTAAGATGGATATGAGACGTGCGATATTCAGCATGGGTGAGCTGCACAGGCCGTCCTACTGTGAAAAATGTGGTGGGGTTCTTGTTTACAAGGGACTTGGTGAATATGAATGTGAAGAATGTGGACATCAGGAATATGACGATTATGGAAAGGTACGTAATTATCTGGATGAGCATAAGGGAGCAAATGTAGCTGAGATATCAGATGCCACAGGTGTAACTCATAAGTCCATACGTGATATGATCAAGGATAACCGGTTTGAGATCATTAATAATGCCGGTGGTTATATACGATGTGAAATGTGCGGTGCTAATATCAGCAGCGGCAGATTATGCAGTAAATGTGAACAGCTGTATCACAGGCAGCTTGAGGAAGAAGCCCGCAGGATGAGAAAATCCGGTATTCAGGGAGGTAGTGAAGGCTTCCGTGAAGAAACCGGAGAGAGGCGCTTTATAAGAGAAAGATAAGGAGAAAAGAAGTGAAGGCAATGAAAGCTTTATTTCAGAAAGAAACCTGGATCAGAGGAATGCTTGGTGTGGCAGCTTTTATTATGGTTGTGTCACTGCAGACATTTACCAGTCTGGCAGCTTCGGGAAAGGTAGTGGCGGAAACTGCAAAGATCCGTTCTGAAGCAAGCACAAGCAGCTCAGTGGTAGGGAGCACAGTCAAGGGAAAGACGATCGATATTGTAGGAGCTGTAAAGGATTCTTCGGGAACCGTGTGGTATAAGGTGCCGAATGGTAATAACACCTATGGTTATATCCGTTCCGATCTGGTAGAGACATCAGATGATATTAAGGTAGAGGCAGCACCTGCGGCAACAACAGCAGCTGCCACAGAAAAGCCGGCAGATACCGTACCTACATCTATTGGTGAACAGGCGGCTACGGTTGCGGTTGAAAGTGCAAAGATACGTTCCGGTGCATCCACTTCGCATGATCCGGTAGCATCCCTTTCCAAAGGGGAAAGCATTACCCTGATTGGAGAAGCAACAGACAGCGCCGGAAAGAAATGGTATCAGATCCGTTTTACCAAGAATGGTTCCTCCAAGGAAGGCTATATCCGTTCTGACCTGATCACCATGGGAGCTTCTTCTGATGGAGCAGCAAATACAGATGGTTCACAGACAGATGGAACTGATACAGCAGATGCAGACGGATCTGAAGAAGCTTCTGCAGATGGAGAAAACACAGAAATACCGGAAGAAACAGATACTGAAGAATCCCAGGAAGAAACCCCGGCAGAACCGGAACACAATGATTATGAAGTAGTATACAATGATGAAACCTACTGGCTTTATGATAATGTAAATGGCACCATGATGTCAGTAACGAACCTTCTTGACGTAGTAAATCAGACAGGAGCTGACAATGAAGCACTGCAGAAGCAGGTAACTACAGAAAAGATTATTATCATTGTTATGGCAGTGATCATGGTGATACTGATCGCAGCAGTGACTATTCTGATCTTTAAGCTGAAGGACGCCTACTATTACGAGGATTATGAGGATGAAGAGGATGAGCTCCAGGAAGAAGAGCCGGAGCCACCTGTCAGGAAGAAGAAAAAACAGAGCCGTGATCTGGATTATGAAGAAGAACCGGTTCCAGTAAAGAGGAAACGGACAAGGGAAAGAGAAGATTTTTATGAAGAAGAGGAAAGACCTGTCCGGAAAAAAACAAGACAGGAAGCAGATCTGACAGCGGCAGAGGAAAAGCGGCCTGTGAAAAAAACGTCAAGAAAGGCACAGAATTTTCTCGTAGATGATGATGAATTTGAATTTGAATTCCTGAATATGGATGACAAAGATCTGTAAATAAACTACGAAAGAGAAACGGGAGGAATAGCGGTGCTATTCCTCCCTGTTGTTACCGTGTGCCTCGCGGCGCACGTTGCTAAAGCGGAGCTGCCAGTGACAGATCCAGCAGAGAAGATTCAGGGGTAACTCATAAAGACAGGATAAGCGATGATTATAGAAATTGATTTTAACAGTACAGAAGCAATTTATATCCAGCTTCGGAATCAGATCGTATATGGGATCGCTACAGCCAGATTTAAAGAGGGGGATTCTCTTCCCTCTGTGCGGGCGCTTGCAGAAGAGATCGGCATTAACATGCATACGGTAAATAAGGCATATACTGTGCTGCGTCAGGAGGGCTTTGTCCAGATGGACAGAAGAAGAGGCGCAGTGATCGCAGTCAACGCAGATAAGCTGATGGCACTTGAGGAGATTGATACAGAACTGCATAAGCTTCTTGCCAAGGCAAGCTGCAGGGGCATCAGCAGAGATGAGATCCATGCCATGATCGACGATATCTATGAGGAATATGGAGGAATTTAAGATGCGTTCGAATTATACAGAAAAGGCGCAGAAAGCGCTGAAGCTGGCAGAAAAAACAGCTGCCAGGATCCATTCGGGCTATGTGGGGACGGAGCATATTCTGGCAGGACTATTAAAGGAAGGAACCGGTGTGGCGGCAAGGGTTCTGACCGAAAACGGGGTAGAGGAAGAGCAGCTTCTTACCATGATCAAAGAACTGATCAGTCCGGATGCAGCTGTTGTTACAAAGGACAGAGAACAATATTCGCCAAAGGCAGAGGCCATTTTACAGGAGGCTGACAGACAGGCAGACCGTTTCCGAGCAGATAAGACAGGAACTGAGCATATCCTGCTGTCACTGCTCAAAGAGAGTGAATGTGTGGCAACAAGACTTCTCCGGACTATGGGTGCAGCCATACAGAAGCTGTATATTGATACACTGGCAGCAATGGGTGAGGATCCTGCATTATATAAAGAGGATCTGGCGATGAAACAGAAGAACAAAAAAAGTGCTGCTACACTGGAGCAGTATAGCAGGGATCTGACTGCCCTGGCGAGAGATGGCAGGCTGGATCCTGTGATCGGAAGAGAACAGGAGATCCAGCGTGTGATCGAGATCCTGAGCAGAAGAAGCAAGAATAACCCCTGTCTGATCGGAGAACCCGGTGTCGGCAAGACAGCAGTGGTAGAAGGACTGGCACAGCGTATTGTGGCCGGGGAAGTACCTTTTACTGTGCAGAACAAGCGGCTTCTTACCATGGATCTTTCAGGAATGGTAGCCGGCTCCAAGTATCGTGGTGAGTTTGAAGAAAGGCTGAAAAGAGTGATCCATGAAGTGCAGGAGGAAGGAAATATTATCCTGTTTCTGGATGAGATGCATACTATTATCGGTGCGGGTGGTGCAGAGGGAGCCATTGATGCTTCCAATATCTTAAAGCCTTCACTGGCAAGAGGGGAATTGCAGCTGATCGGGGCAACTACAGTGGCGGAGTATCATAAATACGTGGAAAAGGATGCGGCACTTGAGAGAAGATTTCAGTCTGTCATGGTAGAGGAGCCTACTGTGCAGGAGGCAGAGCGGATCCTCAAGGGGATCGTCCACAAATATGAGGAGCATCACAAGGTGGTGATCACAGAAGAGGCGGTCAGAGCAGCGGTAGAGCTTTCAGAGAGATATATCAATGACAGAAATCTGCCGGATAAAGCGATTGATCTGATCGATGAGGCTTCAGCAGCAGTCAGGCTGAAGGCAACCCACGTTCCTGAAAAGCTGAAGAAAATGCAGGAGGAGCTTGCAGCATATGACAGAAAAGTGGAAGGCTTCCTGAAGAAAAGAGAGTTTGATCAGGCAGGAATATGCAGGGCAGAGCAGGAAAAGCTGATCCACAAATATGAGAAGGCCTGTGAGGCAAACAGGAAGAAACAGGAAAAGGATGAGCTTAAGGTAACAGAGAATGATATAGCTGAAGTTGTGGCGGCATGGACGAAGATCCCGGTGAAAAAACTGACAGAAACGGAGAGCGAAAGGCTGATGAAGCTGGAAAGCATCCTGCACAAGCGTGTGATCGGACAGGATGCAGCAGTCAGCGCCGTATCAAAAGCAATACGGAGGGGACGGGTCGGCCTGCAGGATCCGGAAAAACCGATCGGATCCTTCCTGTTCCTTGGTCCTACAGGTGTAGGAAAAACAGAACTCAGCAAGGCACTGGCAGAGGCTATGTTTGGATCGGAAAATGCCCTGATCCGTGTGGATATGTCAGAGTATATGGAAGGTCACTCTGTATCCAAGATGATAGGATCGCCCCCTGGATATGTGGGATTTGAAGAGGGAGGACAGCTCAGTGAGAAGATACGCAAAAATCCCTATTCAGTTGTATTGTTTGATGAGATCGAAAAGGCACATCCGGATGTATTTAATGTGCTTCTCCAGGTGCTCGATGATGGACATATCACCGATTCCAAGGGAAGGAAGGTCAGCTTTAAGAATACGGTTCTGATCATGACTTCAAATGCCGGGGCACAGCGCATCATTGCGCCAAAGAATCTGGGCTTTGGAGTGGCAGAAACTGAAAAACAGAACTATGACCGGATGAAGGAAGGGGTCATGGAGGAAGTCAGAAGACTGTTTAAACCGGAGTTTATCAACAGGATTGATGAGATCATGGTATTCCATCCGCTGACCAGAGTGGATATGGAAAAGATAACCACACTGCTGTTTCATGAGCTTTCTGCGAGATGCGAGAAGCAGCTTTCCATTCATCTGAGCGCATCAAGAGCGCTGAAGGAGCATCTGGTAGAGAAATATGCAGACTACAAGATGGGAGCAAGGCCGTTAAAGCGTGCCGTGCAGCAGGTAGTGGAGGATGCACTTGCAGAGGAGCTTCTTTCAGGAAGGATCAAGGCCGGGGATACGGTATCTGCAGGTTATCGAAAAGGAAAAGTTGTTTTTGACGTTAAGTAAAAAATAGATTATACTAATGCTATCAACAATTAATACAAATGCATACAATGGAGGAAATAAGGATGGCTGTTGTGAAAGAGCTGATCCGGACAGAAGCGGATGGCAGCATAAGCTTTGGAAATCACAGGCTTGAAACCAAGCAGAAGGTTGAGGATTTTGAGCATGATGGTGATCAGTACAAGGTTAAGACATTTAAGACAATGACTAAGCTGGAAAGAAATGGTTTATTTGTATATGAGTCCGTACCGGGAACCAGTGTATTAAATTTCAGAGAAACCGAAAAAGGTGTCAGCTTCCTGGTGGAAGGAGACGAGGATGCACAGATCACAGTAGGTCTGATGGAAGATACCGAGTATGTAGTCTATGTGGACGATCAGAGTATTGGCGGTATGAAGACCAATCTGGGCGGCAAGCTGAATCTCAGTGTGGAGCTTGCAGGAGCAGGAGAAGTTAAGGTTGACATTGTAGCAAGATAAAGTAAAAGCCTTCTGGCCTACCGGTCAGGAGGTTTTTTTCAGAAAGGGAACAGGAAGCATGGCAAAAGCAAAAGGTACAGTTTTTTTCTGTCAGAACTGTGGATATGAGTCAGCAAAGTGGATGGGGCAGTGCCCGGGGTGCCGGGAGTGGAACACCTTTGTAGAAGAGACTGTGGTGACAGGAACTGGTAAGGGCAGTGGCAGAAAGACGGGAAATCCACATACAGCGGCAGAGCCGGAGACACTTTCGGATATTTCACTGTCGGAGGAAGAGAGGACAAGCTGTGGAATTCGGGAGCTTGACAGAGTTCTTGGCGGCGGTATCGTGGAGGGATCTCTGATCCTGGTAGGCGGTGATCCCGGAATCGGAAAGTCCACATTGCTTTTGCAGGTCTGCCAGAGGCTGGCAGCAGCAGGGAAAGAAGTGCTGTATGTATCCGGGGAGGAATCCCTGCGGCAGATCAAACTCAGGGCAGCGAGACTTGGCGAATTTACAGATCATCTGAAGCTGCTTTGTGAGACAGATCTGGATACTATTGAAGATGTCATTCAGAAAAAACGCCCACAGATCGTTATCATCGATTCTATACAGACCATGTCCATTGCTGAGGTATCTGCCGCACCGGGAAGTGTTTCCCAGGTAAGGGAGGCCACCGGTATCCTGCTGAAGCTGGCAAAGGGACTGAATATTTCTATTTTTATCGTAGGACATGTAACCAAGGAAGGAACCGTAGCAGGACCAAGGGTGCTTGAGCATATGGTGGATACTGTTCTTTATTTTGAAGGTGACAGACATGCCGCCTACCGGATCCTGCGTGGAGTAAAGAACCGGTTTGGCTCGACTAATGAGATCGGTGTGTTTGAGATGGAATCGGATGGACTTAAGGAGGTTACGAATCCGTCAAGGATGATGCTCAGCGGAAGACCGGAGGACGCCAGCGGGTCGGTTGTAACCTGTGCCATGGAGGGAACAAGACCGATCCTGATAGAGATCCAGGCACTTGTCTGCCACAGTAATTTTGGTATCCCGAGACGGCAGACCACAGGGACAGATTTTAACAGAGTGAATCTGCTGATGGCAGTGCTGGAAAAACGGCTTGGCCTGCAGCTTGGTAGCTGCGATGCCTATGTCAATATTGCCGGGGGAATCAAGATCATGGAACCGTCAATTGATCTTGGGATCGCCATGGCTGTGGTTTCCAGCTTTAAAAACCGGGCAGTGGATGGCAGCATCATAGCTATGGGAGAAATCGGACTGAGCGGTGAAGTACGGGCTGTCAGTATGATCAAGGTACGTGTACAGGAAGCGAAAAAGCTGGGATTTACCTGCTGTATTGTACCTGGGGTATGCCGGGAAAGCCTGAAAGATATAGAGGGGATCAAAATTATTTATGTGGACAGTGTGAGTGAGGCTATGGATCTGATCTGAGGTAATTATTACAGCTTTGTAACATTTTTTTAAGAAAATATTCTTTTCTATTCAAATTTACGGATTCCTGTGATAAAATAGTAAGGTATGTTTGTCGAAAATTACGACAATTCACAAAGGAGCAGGGAATGGATAAGAAAAAATGGATAAAACATATACCGCTTTTTATATTGGAACTGGTAGTTCTGATCGCAGCAGCGGGTGCTTTATATGTAATTCTCCGTACGACAGGAGAAAATGGTGTAAAGAAGGACAGGATCGATACAGAACATATTGCTGTCAATGAGGAAGTAAAGGAGAAAATACAGGAAGAGGAAAACGGAGAAGGCGAAGAGACGAAGACATATACAGGAGTTTATAATATTGCTTTTTTTGGAGTAGATGCCAGAGATGAGAACTTCGGAAAAGGAAATAACAGAAGTGATACCATTATGCTCTGTTCTATCGATATGGACAAACATGATGTGCGTCTGATCTCTATCTACAGAGATACCTATCTGAATCTTGGCAATGATACCTACAATAAATGCAATGCTGCCTATGCCAAGGGGGGACCGGAAATGGCTCTTGGCATGATCAATATGAATACCGATCTCTATGTGACAGATTACATAACCGTTGGTTTTGAAGGACTGATGGAGGCAGTGGATGCTCTTGGCGGTGTGGAGATCGATGTGAAGGAAAATGAGATCAGCCATCTGAACAATTATCAGATCAGCATGGCGGGAACGAGTGAAGACCAGAAAACCTTTACAGCGACAGCAGGTGTTGATTATGAACCGGTTACAGAACCGGGATTGCAGACACTGAATGGACTGCAGGCAACGGCATACTGCAGGATCCGTTATGTGGGTGATGATTTTGAACGTACCAAAAGACAGAGGGATGTGTTGATCGCCATGATGGAGAAGGCAAAGGGTGCCTCTGTGGGAACGCTTATGAGTGCCATGAATGCAGTGCTGCCTCATGTTGTTACCTCGATCGATGTGGAGGATATTGCTGCTGTCCTGAGCAAAGTAGGAGATTACAAGGTGACTGTCAGTGATGGATTTCCTTTTGCGGGAATGCGGGCAGGAGCATCCCTTCCTGTAGGAGCCTGTGTGGTGCCCATGTCTCTTGCAGATAACGTGGTCAGGCTTCATGAAATACTGTATGCGGAAGAGAATTATGAACCATCTGCAGAACTGAAGAGCTTCAGCGCCCAGATTGAAGCTGACACGAAAGACAGATTACAGAATTAGGAGTGTGCAGGCAGGAAGAATGGCAACAATTAAGGAAATAGCAGACAGACTTGGAGTATCGATCAGTACAGTGTCAAAAGGGCTTAATGGAGCAACAGACGTCAGTATCGAACTGCGGCAGACAATTCTGGATACAGCGGTAGAGATGGGTTATGTGACAAAGCGGATGAAAAAGGAAGAACACAGAAAGCTTTGTCTGTTCATAGAAAATATGAAATATGAAGCTGCCGGTGACTTTGGATATGATATAGTGCTTGGCTTCCGGCAGGCGGCATTCAGAGATAACTGGCGCGTGGAGGTGCTCCCTGTTACACCGGGATTCCAGGCACAGGAAAAATATGATACGTTTATGCTCAAAAATGGGTATTCAGGCGCTTTCCTGGTAGGCTTCGCCCTGCAGGATCCCTGGATGGAGCAGCTGCAGGATACTGGGATCGCAACAGCACTGTTTGATAACTTTGTCTGGAAGAATCCCAATGTAGCATATATTGGAACTGACAGTTTTGAAGGAATAGATACGGCAATCCTGCATCTGCAGGAGCTGGGACATAAGAAGATCGCTTTCCTGAATGGTTCCCTGCATTCCATGATCACGGAATGCAGACAGGAGGCCTTTTATGACAGTATGGAAGCGCATGGACTGAAAGTAGATCCGGAGATGGTAGCAAATGGTTATTATGTAGCGGAATCTGCCAAGGATTTTGTGCCGGCCTTTGTGGAAAGAGGAGCTACAGCTATTGTATGCGGTAATGATCTGCTCGCTTATGGTGTGCTGAAGGAATGTGAGAGGCTGCATAAGAGGGTGCCGGAGGATATCAGTGTGATCGGTTTCGATGATCTGCCAATGTCAGCAGTAACAGCACCGCCTCTTACCACGATCCGTCAGGAAAGGGCAGAGCTTGGAAAATGTGGTTATATGGCATTGCATTCCCTGATGAATCATGTGTCTATCAGTAAGACACTTTTACGTCCAGCATTTATCAAAAGAAAATCTACTGCAAAAGCTGTTGACAGATAGGGGTGTTTTAGATATAATGAATTTCGGTGGTCTTGAGAACCACAGAAATAGGGGCATAGTTCAACGGTAGAACAGCGGTCTCCAAAACCGTCGATGTGGGTTCGATTCCTACTGCCCCTGCTTGAAAAACCTGGTAAATACCAGGTTTTTTTGTTTTTATTTTCTGAAAGCGAAAAAATACGAAAAAATAAAAGACATAAGAAGAGAAAGATAGTATAATACAGGTAATGACGGATTCGGATATTTAAATATGCGGGAGGGAGAATACCAGTATGAAGAAAGCTCAAAGACAGGAAGACCGTATGCAGAGGGGAGCCGGGATCCTGCTGTCAATTACCAGCCTGCCTTCTCCGCATGGGATCGGCACCATCGGAAGGGAAGCTTATGATTTTGTAGATCTTCTTGCAGAGATGAAACAGAGCTACTGGCAGGTGCTGCCTCTTGGACCGACAGGCTATGGAGACAGTCCGTATCAGTCTTTTTCTGCCTTTGCCGGGAATCCCTATCTGATCGATCTGGATGAACTGGTAAGACAGGGACTGCTGACAGAGGAAGAAGCAGGCAGTGCGGATGGGGAGACTGGGAGCCTTAAGATATCTGAAGCAGAGAAAGGAAAAGGCACTACAGAAGATCCGCAAGGAGGAACAGGAAAACTGCGAGTTTTACTGCTTCCTGCAATATGAGTTTTTCAGGGCGTGGACAGACCTGAAGGCATATGCAAACGGAAAGGGGATCCGTATCATAGGGGATATCCCTCTTTATGCGGCGCTTGACAGTGCAGATGTCTGGGCAGAAAGAGAAGAGTTTCTGTTAGATCAGGAAGGAAGACCTACGGTAGTGGCAGGCTGTCCGCCGGATGCCTTTTCGGATGACGGACAGAAATGGGGAAATCCCATTTATGACTGGGAGAGAATGGAAAAGGAAGGCTTTTCCTGGTGGCGGCGCAGGATGGATGCTGCCGGAAGGCTTTTTGATATCATAAGACTGGATCATTTTATCGGATTTGCCAGATATTACAGTATTCCGGCAGAGAATGAAAACGGACGGAACGGAAAATGGAATAAGGGACCTGGCAGGAAGCTGACAGAGGCCATAGAGGAGACACTTGGGAAAAACAGGGTGATCGCAGAGGATCTTGGGGTACTGGTACCGGCGGTGAAGAAGCTTCTGAAGAAGACCGGATGGCTGGGAATGCGGGTGCTTTTGTTTGCCTTTGACGGAAATCCCCATAATGAACATCTTCCCTACAATTACGAGAGCCAGAATGAGGTTGTCTATACCGGAACCCATGATAATGAAACTGTAGCCGGATATTTTGCGCAGAAGACACAGAAGGAGCTGGAATTTGCGTACCGCTATCTGGAGATCCATGAAAGAAGGCAGATCCCGGATGCATTGATCAGGGAAGCGTACCGGAGCAGTGCAGATATTGTGATCATTTCCCTGCAGGATCTGCTTGGACTGTCAAATGAAGCCAGAATGAATTTCCCGTCCACCATAGGGAAAAACTGGCGGTTCCTGAACCGATTTCCATGGAGGATAATTATCGTACCTATTATGAGGTCTTTGTATATTCTTTTTATGATGGAAATGGGGACGGGATCGGAGATCTGAAGGGACTGACAAAGAAGCTTGACTATATTAATGATGGAGATCCGGTGACGATGGATGATCTTGGATGCAACGGGATCTGGCTGATGCCAGTCATGCCTTCTCCAACTTATCACAAATATGATACGACTGATTATTATAGTATTGATCCGGAATATGGCACCATGGAGGATTTTGAAGCTTTTCTTTCAGCCTGCAGGGAGCGTGGGATCAAGGTGATCATGGATCTGGCACTGAACCATACTTCTTCAGAGCATCCCTGGTTTCAGGAGGCGTGCAGCTATCTGAAAGAACTGGGAGACGGAGAACCGGATCCGGGCGAGTGCCCGTATGTGTTATATTACAATTTCTCCAAAGAGAAAAAGAGCGGCTTCAGTCCGGTGAAGGGAAGTGATATCTGGTATTATGAAGCACAGTTCTGGGATGGCATGCCGGATTTAAATCTCTACAACGAAGAACTCAGGGCAGAAATTGAGAAGATAGCAGACTTCTGGCTTGCTAAAGGAGTGGGCGGCTTCCGGCTGGATGCAGCGAAGGAGTATGTGACGGGAGCGGATGGCTCTAATATAGAGATCCTTTCCTGGTTTAATGATGTGGTGAAGGAGAAATATCCGGATGCTTATCTGGTGGCAGAGGTCTTTTCTGATATGGCTGTTTATGAAAAGTATTATGACAGCGGCATTGACAGCCTGTTTGATTTTGATTTTGCCAACAAGGATGGTATCATTGCAAAGGTGGTAAAGGGAAATACGCCGGCATCCTTTTACAGCCAGAGACTACAGGAGATCGAAGGAATCTTTTCTGCACATAATAAGGATTATATCGATGCACCCTTTTATACGAACCATGATATGGGACGGAGTGCTGGATACTATGCAGGAGAAGGCTCAGAAGCACAGACCAAGCTTGCAGGTGCCATGAATCTGATGATGAGCGGCAGTGCCTTTATCTATTACGGGGAAGAGCTTGGCATGAAAGGCTCCGGTAAGGATGAAAATAAGAGGGCACCCATGTATTTTTCCAGTGATCCATCTGCGGTATGTGCAGAGGACCGTCAGACATGGATGATTTTGAGATGAAATTTGGAAGCTATGAAGAACAGAAGGATGATCCTTCTTCAGTTTACCAGTATTATAAAAAGGCAGTCTATTACCGGAATCTGTATCCGGAGATCCGGAAGGGAACAGTAAATGATCTGCCGGAGTATGATTCAGACAGCGTGGCAGCCTTTACCAAAACATGGGAGGAGCTGCAGCTTCATGTACTGATCAATGTATCAGGAGAAACACAGACACTGGCACTTCAGGAAAATCTGCAGGAGGCAGCACTGGAAAACGGGCTGTATACAGGAGAAGAGGAAGCAGACCTGACAGAAGGAAATCTGACCATACCACCTTATGGGATCGTATTCCTGCGGAGTGGAATGAAATGAAAAAATGAAACATAATGGCAATGCAGCCGGAAGGTTCTAAGCATTGCCATTTATTCGTGCATACAGCAAACAAAAATCCCTGAGAGAAACTCTCAGGGATTTCTGTTGTGTAAAAGGGGAATTCTTCCGGAATTGCTAATTAGCTCGAACTGACTTCCGTAATCAGTTCGATTATTATTATATTGCTTGAATCAAGTAAATTCTACAATTATATTGAGAAAAAATAAAAATATATTAGCATGATGGTAAAAAGCTTGTCGAAAAAGGTGGAAAAAAGAGTATTTTCTTTATTTTCAACGTGTATTTCTGTTATTTTTATGATAAGATAACTCATAGATGTAGAAATTTGCAGTTTTAAGGAGCAGTTTGTGATGACAGAAGAGAAGGAAAACCTGTACAGACAGGAAAAAATACAGAAATATACTGCAATTTTTAAAAATCTGTTTCGATATATTCCATGGCTGAAAGAAAAGCAGGGGCAGAGTACCTCCCATATTTATGAGAATGAAGAACTGAACCGTTCTTCCATGCCGGTAAGAGTATATGATTCCACGCTGCTTTCCCTTGTAAAGGAACTGAATGCCACGGGACTGATGGACAGGAATTACGTTTATACTTTTTCAAGGAATATGCTTCGTACAGTGCAGGATGAAAAAAGATGGATCGCCTCTGCACAGCTAAAAAACATAGAGGATGTATTTGCCATTATGGCGAAGTATGTACTTGGTGGCATGACCAGAGGGAATCTTTGGACAGATGCCATAGAAAATGGTATTTTTCTGGAAGCACTTCTGAAGATCAGAGAGCTTCTGGAAGTACATGACAGACCGCTTGCATAGGAGCTGTTACTGGTATGGGAGAGAAGTCACTTCAGAAGAAAAAATACATACTGGAGAAGGCCAGAGAGGTCTTTATGGAAAAGGGATACAAGAATGTAACGATGAAGGATATTGTTGATGCCTGTGAGATCAGCCGCGGAGGTCTGTATCTGTATTTCCCGGGAACTAGGGAGCTTTTTCTGGAAGTATTGAAAGCAGAGCAGGAGGATTCGGGCAGTGAGTTCGAACAGAAGATTGGCAAGGATTTTGGCCCGGCAGATATTCTGGCATTGTTTCTGAAGGAACAGAAAAGAGAGCTTCTGACGAAAAAGGGGACTCTGCAGAAGGCCTGCTATGAATTTTTCTTTGAAGAGAATGATTACAGCAGGGAAAATCTTCTGAAGAAGCAGTTCGATGCGGCAGTCATGGTGATCCAGAGACTGATAGAGGAAGGCGTGGAGATCGGAGAATTTTGCTGTGAGGAACCAAGAAGGGCAGCCAGCAACATTATGTACGTACTGGAGGGCCTCAAGGTTGCAGCAAATACCCGGGGAGTGACAGAAGCTGCTGTGGATCGGGAAATTATGTATATGATGCAGAATTTGGTGGCAGAAGAATAGAGAAAAGCTTCAAGGCTTCAGATGCCCTGAAGCTTTTCTTTTTGGGAAAGGACAGGAAATATGATCAGGGAAATCATAGCAGCACAGCTTCCGGTAGGGGAAAAGCTGCGGATCGTAAAAAACAGGATAGAGGGAAAAGACCCGGATTCTGGAAGGATTGCTATCGTATCCGGTATTCACGGGGATGAATTTGAAGGACAGTATGTGATCTATGAAATGGTAAGACGGCTGCAGGAGCATCCGGAATGTCTGCATGGGAGTGTGGATCTGTATCCGGCACTGAATCCGCTTGGCATGGATATGGCAGTCAGGGAGCTGCCTGGACTTCATATGGATATGAACCGGATATTCCCGGGAAATGAGAACGGGACTGCACTTGAAAAAGTGGCAGCAGCTATTGTAGGAGATATAGCAGGAGCGGATCTTTGCCTGGATATTCATGCCAGTAATATTTTTGCACGTGAGATCCCGCAGGTGCGGATCAGTGAGGAATTTGCAGAAAGGGTGCTTCCCTATGCGCAGCTTATGAATGTGGATATGGTATGGACCAATGCTGCAGAAACAGTACATGAAGCAACACTGGCACATTCATTGAACCTGCTGGGAGTCCCTTCCTTTGTTGTCGAAATGGGAGTAGGAACAAGAATCAGCCGGCATTTTGGAAATCAGGTGACAGATGGTATTTTTCATCTGATGAAGCATATTGGGATGTGGAACGGAGAACTGAAAGGTAAGATCCAGCAGCCGGTGCTTTCCACAGACGGAGAGGTTGAATTTATCAGATCCGGTTCGACAGGGGTTTTTCTGCCGGAGATCGAACATAATCACTTCGTAAAAAAGGGAGACAAGCTGGGTGAGGTGATCGATCCTTTGCGGGGAGAGGTGCTGGAGGAGATCCTGGCACAGAGAAACGGGCTGGTATTTACACTCCGGGAGTACCCGTTTGTCCGGGAGGGAGCATTGCTCCTCCGGATCCTGACGGGAATAGACCATGATGAATGAGGTTAATGAATTATGTTTACAGAAAATATCTATACGGTGACTTCTCCATACAGGGAAGATATGATCATAAAGGGCTACAGCTTTGGAAAGGGTGATGAGGCTGCCTGTATCCTTGGATCCGAAAGAGGAAATGAGGTGCAGCAGATGTATATCTGCTCCCAATTGGTAAAAGCCCTGAAGGAACTGGAGGCAAATGGCTGTGTCAGTGCAGGAAAGAAAATACTGGTGATACCGGTGATCAATTCCCTTGGGATGAATGTTGGTGAAAAGTTTTTCGGGGTGGAAAACCAGGATATCAACAGAAGGTTTCCGGGAAGAAAGACAGGAGACAGCGCAGACCGGCTGGCAGAAGGGATCTTCAGTAAGATTCGCAATTACACCTATGGGATCCAGCTGACAAGCTTTTATATGGCGGGGGAGTTTGTCCCGCATGTCAGAATGATGGAGACCGGCTTTCAGAATACTTCACTTGCCAATCTTTTCGGACTGCCTTATGCTATGGTGCGGAAGCCGACTCCGATTGATACGAAGACACTGAACTATAATTGGCAGAATAAGATGACAGCAGCGTTTTCCCTTTACACAAACAGGACAGATACGATAGATGAAAAGAGTGCAGGGCAGGCAGTGGCAGCAGTACTGCGGTTCCTGACAAGAATGGGGATCATCCGTTACGAAAGCCACAGCGGCTATATCAGTCATGTGATCCTTGAGCAGGATCTGACAGATGTACATACGATGTCAGGCGGTATTTTTAAGGGGCTGGTAAGTCCCGGAGAGGATGTCCGGTATGGACACAGGATGGCAGAGATCATAGATCCTTATGAAGGATATGTGAAGGAAACGATTCTTGCCCCGACAGATGGTATCGTATTTTTTGCCCATACAGATCCGCTTGTCACAGAAGGAGACATTGTTTATCAGCTGATCCACAGACTTCATGAGTGAGGAAGAAGTATCCGAGAATAATTTGCAGAATCCGTTGCAAAAAAGACAGGATTCGATATAATGTAAATGATATGCGCACAAAAACTAGTACAATTCATCAACGGAGGAAATGAATTCACATGGGAAATGTAAGACGTATCTACGTGGAAAAGAAACCGCCCTTTGCCGTCAAGGCGAAGGAATTAAAGGAAGAGATCGTAGGCTACCTTGGCATTACGGGAGTGAAGGAGGTAAGAGAGTTCATTCGGTATGATGTGGAGAATATCTCAGATCAGATTTTCGAAGAAGCATGCAGAACCGTATTTTCCGAACCGCCGGTTGATATTTTGTACAGAGAAAATATAGAGATCCCAGCAGATGGAAAGGTATTCAGTGTGGAATTCCTGCCAGGACAGTTTGACCAGAGAGCAGATTCCGCAGTACAGTGTGTGAAGTTCTTAAAGGAAGATGAGGAACCGATCATCAGGACTGCAGTAACCTATCTTTTAACCGGAGATATCAGCGGGGAAGAATTCGGGAAGATCAAAGCGTACTGTATCAACCCTGTGGATTCCAGGGAGACCGGCATGGAGAAGCCGGATACCCTGGTAAGTGAGTATGAAGAGCCTGCAGATGTTATTATCTTTGACGGTTTCTGTGAAATGGACAGAGACAGCCTTAAGGAGCTGTATGATTCCCTGTCCCTTGCCATGACGTTCAAGGATTTTTTGCATATCCAGAATTATTATAAGACAGAGGAACATAGAAATCCCACGATGACAGAGATCAGAGTACTTGATACCTACTGGTCAGATCACTGCCGTCATACCACATTTTCAACAGAATTGAAGAATATTGAGTTTGAGGATGGCTATTACAGAGCTCCCCTTGAAACAACCTATGAAAGCTATCTGGATACACGTAAGGAGATCTTTGAAGGCAGAAGTGACAAATTTGTCTGTCTGATGGATCTGGCACTGATGGCTATGCGTAAGCTGAAGAAGGACGGCAAGCTGCAGGATATGGAAGAATCTGATGAGATCAATGCCTGCTCTGTAGTCGTACCTGTGGAAATTGATTATGGGGAAGGACCTGTGACTGAAGAGTGGCTGGTGTTCTTCAAGAATGAGACACATAATCATCCTACCGAGATCGAGCCCTTTGGTGGGGCAGCTACCTGCCTTGGCGGTGCAATCCGTGATCCCCTTTCAGGAAGAGGCTATGTATATCAGGCCATGCGTGTAACAGGTGCGGCAGATCCTACGGTTCCGGTTTCTGAAACACTGAAGGGCAAGCTTTCACAGAAGAAGCTGGTCAGAGGTGCAGCAAGCGGATATTCTTCCTATGGTAACCAGATCGGTCTTGCAACCGGCTATGTAAAGGAGATCTATCATCCTGATTATGTTGCTAAAAGAATGGAGATCGGTGCTGTCATGGGTGCTGCTCCCCGGAAGAATGTGATACGTGAAAATTCTGATCCGGATGATGTGATCATCCTGCTTGGCGGAAGAACAGGACGTGACGGCTGCGGTGGTGCAACCGGTTCCTCCAAGGTGCATACAGAAACCTCCATTGAGACCTGCGGTGCAGAGGTACAGAAGGGAAACGCACCTACAGAGCGTAAGATCCAGAGGCTGTTCCGCCGTGGGGAAGTAAGCAGTATCATTAAGAAATGTAATGACTTTGGTGCAGGCGGTGTTTCTGTCGCCATCGGTGAACTGGCTGACGGTCTTGTGGTAGATCTTGATAAAGTACCTAAGAAATATGCCGGACTGGACGGAACAGAGCTTGCCATTTCTGAATCCCAGGAAAGAATGGCAGTTGTGGTATCTCCAGATAAGGTCGAGGAGTTCCTTGGCTATGCGGCTGAAGAGAATCTGGAGGCAGTTCCCGTAGCAGTTGTAACAAAGGAGCCAAGACTGGTACTGAAATGGAGAGGCAGAGAGATCGTCAATATTGCGAGAGCCTTCCTTGATACAAACGGTGCCCACCAGGAAACTGATGTGGTAGTGAATATTCCCTCAAAGGAAGACAATTATCTGAAGAAAACAGCTCTTCCTGCTGTAGCCAGGGCACTGGAAGAGGGTGATATTAAGACAGCTTTTGAAGAAACCTTAAGGGATCTGAACGTGTGCTCCCAGAAGGGACTTGTGGAAATGTTTGACTCTTCTATCGGAGCTGCCAGTGTGCTGATGCCCTATGGTGGTAAATATCAGCTGACAGAAACACAGGTCATGGTAGCCAAGCTTCCTTCCCTGAAGGGCAAGACAGATACCGTTACCATGATGAGTTACGGCTTTGATCCTTATCTTTCTTCATGGAGTCCTTACCACGGTGCAGTGTATGCAGTGACACAGTCCCTTGCAAAGATCGTGGCAGGAGGCGGAGATTACAGCAAGGTCCGCTTTACCTTCCAGGAATATTTCCGCAGGATGACTGCAGACCCTGAGCGTTGGAGCCAGCCCTTTGCAGCACTGCTTGGTGCCTATGATGCACAGATTGGATATGGACTTCCCTCTATCGGCGGCAAGGACAGTATGTCTGGTACCTTTAACGATATTGATGTACCGCCTACATTGGTGTCCTTTGCAGTGGATGTGGCTAAGAATAAAGAGATCATTACGCCGGAATTAAAACAGGCGGGAGATGTACTGGTACAGCTCTGGTTTGATAAAGATGAATATGATATTCCTGTATATGCACATGTAATGGAAATGTTCAGTTTTATTACAGAGCTGATGAGAGAAGGAAAAGTAAAGGCTGCCTATGCACTTGACAGTGCAGGACTTGTTGCCGGTGTCAGCAAGATGGCCTTTGGTAATAAGCTTGGTGTTTCCTACTCAGAAGATATTAAGGAAGGCGATCTTTTTGAAAACTGTCTTGGTGATATCGTGCTGGAAATGTCAGAAGAGGATGCAAAGGCACTGGATGCTGAGGATCTGAACTACAGGATCGTAGCGAAAGTAACAGAAGAGCCGGTATTTACTTATAAGGATGTGAAGCTGACGGTAGAGGAAGCGCTTGCTGATTGGAAGGCACCACTTGATAAGGTATTTCCTTATAAGGCAGAAAAGGGAACAGATAAGGTGGCTTCAGAACCTTATCATACAGACAGTATTTATGTATGTAAAAATAAAGTAGCAAAGCCGACTGTATTTATCCCGGTATTCCCCGGAACCAACTGCGAATATGACAGTGCAAGGGCATTTGAAAGAGCCGGTGCGAAGGTGATCACCAGAGTATTCCGCAATCTTTCCGCAGAAGATATCCGTTCTTCTGTAGAAGCCTTTGAAAGGGATATTGACAAGGCACAGATCATCATGTTCCCCGGTGGTTTTTCAGCCGGTGATGAACCGGATGGAAGTGCCAAGTTCTTTGCAACAGCTTTCCAGAATGCAAAGATCAAAGAAGCGGTTATGAGGCTTCTGAATGAGAGGGATGGTCTTGCACTTGGTATCTGTAACGGATTCCAGGCACTGATCAAGCTGGGACTGGTTCCCTATGGTGAGATTACCGGTCAGAAGGAGGATTCCCCGACACTGACCTTCAATACCATTAACCGTCACATTTCCAAGATGGTTTATACCAGAGTGGTATCTGACAAGTCACCCTGGCTGCAGGGTGCAGAAAACGGTGGTGTTTATGTGACTCCTGCCTCTCACGGAGAGGGACGCTTCGTAGCACCGAAGGAGTGGATCGACAAGCTCTTTGCAAATGGCCAGGTAGCGACCCAGTACTGTGATCCGGAAGGCAATGTTTCCATGGATGAAGAGTGGAATGTCAACGGTTCCTATGCAGCCATAGAGGGTATCACCTCGCCGGACGGCAGATGCTTTGGTAAGATGGCACATGTAGAGAGAAGAGATAAAGGTGTTGCCATTAATATTTACGGAGAGCAGGATCTGAAGATCTTTGAATCCGGTGTTCACTATTTCAAATAAAAGAATGGAAAATGGCCTCGCAGAATTGTTTTCTGCGGGGCTTTTTTGAAAGAAAATATATTTAAGCTAAAACGTAGATAGAATCGAACGAAATAAGTATAATGGCAGTACAAAGAGAAAGGCGGAAGTGTAAAAGGAGACCATATGAAAAAGAGAAGTTACTACGTGATACTGTTTGGATTGACGGCACTGCTTCTTTCCAGCTGCGGGAAAAATGCAACAGGTGGAGCAGAAAGCAGTGAAGCAGGAACCGAGGCAGCAGGCGGTGAATCAGAAGATGGGACAGCAAGCGGAGGAAAGGCCGGATCAGTGACTGGAAGTGCAGTTATTCCCCTGTTTGTGGATTACGATTATGAATCCGTATATAGTGATAGTACCTATAAACAACTGATCAGTACCGAAATTCCGAAAGTCATTGTGCTGGATGACCAGCATGAGGCCCTTCAGAAAACGCTGGATACGTGGAATCAGGAAATTTATGACGACCAGATGGCAGAGTATACGGAAGCAAAGAATGACTGGATGGAAATATGGGAAAATGCTGGAGAAGATACTTATGCGCAGGATCTGACCGTTGAGGGAAGCATCAACTTTTTCCGGACAGATGAGAAGTTAATAAGTCTTTATTATAATGAATATCTCTGGCTTGGCGGTGCACATCCTTCTACATTTGGAAGGACACTCAATGCAGATCCTTTAACAGGGAAAATACTGACCCTGAGGGATATTGCAGCAGATTATGACAGTCTGTATGAAAGAGCCGCAGAGAAGCTTGCTGAGATTAATGAGGAAAGTGGCCTTTATGAAGGGTATGAGGATACCCTGAACAGTATTTTTTATGAAGAGAACAGTGACTATGGGGAGCCGTTATTTACAGTTTCTGCGGATGGAGTGACAGTTTATTTTAATATGTATACGCTGGCACCTTATGCAGCAGGTGCACAGCAGCTTGATTTCCCTTTTGCAGAGTATGGGGATCTGTTTCTGGAAGAATACCAGAAGAAGCAGAAGGACAGTGCTGTGGCACTTGAGGAGGAAGAACGGATCAGTATCGATCCTGACGGGGATGGAACAGAGAAAGAGTTTTATTACAGGGCTGACAGAGATGAGGATGGCTATGCCACCTCCTTTATCATCAGCTATGACGGACAGGAATATGATACGGTAACGCTGAAGGGAACAGAAGATTATATCAGCAGCTACCAGTCTTACGGTTATGTGATCCGCAGCGAAGATGGAAGATATTTTCTGTATCTGCAGAATTTTGGAGAGGGAGATCAGTCCTATCTGCAGGTGTTTGCCCTGACAGAGGACGGACCTGTATTTGTGGGAGCAGAAGGGCTTTCCATGAATGGACAGGAAAGGACGGAACTGGATCCGGACAGCTTCCTCATGAGCAGCCGGTTTGATATCCTCGGTACTTACAGTGCTTTTAAAACCTTCCATACAGGAGAGGATGGCATGCCGGAAACAGAAGATGAACTGTGGACAATAACAGCAGCCTATACAGACTGGAAGATAGAACTGACATCTATGGTTGACCTGCAGCTTCCGGTGAGAGAAAAAGGAACAGAAAGAGGAAGCGGCCAGGAAGAAACAGTTCCCGCAGGAAGTACTTTTATACTGATGAAAACAGATGGCGTAAATTATGTGGAAGCAGCTCTTCCAGATGGCAGGATCTGTGAATTTACCCTGGAGGCTCCAGAAGAGGATGGATGGGTATGGAAACTGAATGGCGAAGATATTGAGGAGTGCTTTACGTATATTCCCTATGCCGGCTGACATAACGGTAAGCTCCAGTATGGCTGAAAGTATGAAAAATGTCAGTTGAAGCAGGGGAAACCTTATGCTATAATAAATCGATTATGGATTTTTGGACAAAGGAAGGGAGACGGATACTTATATGAAGGCATTTTTAATCCTGGAAGACGGCACCGTTTTTGAAGGAACGCATATCGGCGCAGTCAGGGAAGTGATCAGTGAAATAGTATTCAATACATCAATGGCGGGGTATCTGGAGGTTCTGACAGATCCTTCGTATGCCGGTCAGGCAGTGTGCATGACGTATCCTCTGATTGGAAATTACGGGGTATGCCTGGAAGACATGGAATCAGTACAGGCATGGCCGGATGGATTTATTGTCAGGGAATTATCAAGGATCCCCAGTAATTTCCGAAAGGATATCACGATTCAGGAATTCCTGGAGCAGCAGAATATTCCCGGTATTGCAGGAATTGATACCAGAGCCCTTACGAAGATCCTCCGTGAAAAGGGTACTATGAATGGCATGATCACTACAGATGAAGCCTATGACCTTAACACAGTTCTCCCTAGGTTAAAAGAATATACCACCGGCAAGGTAGTGGAAAAGGTAACCTGCAAGGAAAAATATGTGATCAAAGGATCCAGAGATCTTGCAGAAAACGGAGCGATTTCCGGAAGCGCCAGATTTGATAAGGAAGCTTATGAAGCCGGCGAAAGAGAAATGCGCCCCAGTATCGTAAAGGAATTAAACGGTATTGGCAAGAAGGTAGCCCTTCTTGATCTTGGCGCCAAGAAGAATATCGCACACTCCCTGGCACAGCGTGGCTGTGATGTGACCGTATATCCGGCACTGACCAGTGCAGAGGAGATCCTGAATGACCATCCGGACGGCATTATGCTGAGCAACGGCCCGGGAGACCCCAAGGAATGTACCTCTATTATTAAAGAAATTAAAAAGCTGTATGATTCAGATGTGCCGATCTTTGCAATCTGCCTCGGACATCAGCTCATGGCGCTGGCTACCGGAGCCGATACCTTCAAGATGAAGTACGGACATCGTGGCGGTAACCATCCTGTGAAGGATCTGGAGACCGGAAGAGTATATATTTCTTCTCAGAACCACGGCTATGTAGTAGATATGGACAAGCTGGATCCTGCTGTGGCAGTACCCGCTTTTATCAATGTAAATGATGGAACCAATGAAGGATTAAAATATACGGGAAAGAACATCTTCACCGTACAGTATCATCCGGAGGCATGCCCGGGTCCTCAGGATTCCGGCTATCTGTTTGACAGATTTATCAAGATGATGGAGGTTAACAAAGATGCCTAAGAATCCTAATGTAAAGCGAGTTATGGTAATCGGCTCCGGCCCTATTGTGATTGGTCAGGCAGCAGAGTTTGACTATGCAGGAACCCAGGCCTGTCGTTCCCTGAAGGAAGAGGGTATAGAGGTAATCCTGGTCAATTCCAACCCGGCAACGATCATGACAGATAAGGATATTGCAGATAAGGTTTATATTGAGCCTTTAACAGCACGTGTCCTCGAGCAGATCATTGAAAAAGAAAAACCGGACAGCATCCTGCCTACGCTTGGCGGACAGGCCGGACTGAATCTTGGTATGGAGCTTGCAGAAAGCGGGTTCCTTGTTTCCCATGGGGTAAAGCTCCTCGGAACTACAGCAGCTACCATCAGGAAGGCGGAGGACCGTCAGGAATTCAAGGATACCATGGAAAAGATCGGAGAGCCCTGTGCGGCATCCAAGGTTGTTGAGAGTGTGGAGGATGGTGTTGCCTTCACAAAGACCATCGGTTATCCGGTAGTACTGCGTCCTGCCTATACTCTTGGCGGAAGCGGCGGTGGAATCGCCCATAATCAGGCAGAGCTGGAGACCATTCTGGAGAACGGACTGCGTCTTTCCAGAGTAGGACAGGTGTTGGTAGAAAGATGTATCGCAGGCTGGAAAGAAATCGAATACGAAGTAATGCGTGACAGCGCAGGAAACTGCATCACCGTCTGCAACATGGAAAATATCGACCCGGTTGGGGTACACACCGGAGACAGTATCGTAGTGGCACCCTCCCAGACCCTTTCTGACAAGGAATACCAGATGCTCAGAACCGCAGCCCTCAATATCATTGATGAGCTGCAGATCACCGGTGGATGTAATGTGCAGTTTGCCCTGCATCCGACCAGCTTTGAGTACTGTGTTATCGAGGTAAACCCCAGAGTAAGCCGTTCTTCTGCTCTTGCAAGTAAGGCAACCGGTTATCCGATCGCCAAGGTGGCAGCGAAGATCGCCCTCGGTTATACATTGGATGAGATCAAGAATGCAATTACAGGAAAGACCTATGCAAGCTTTGAGCCTACACTGGACTATTGTGTAGTGAAGCTGCCGAGACTTCCTTTTGACAAGTTTATTACAGCAAAGAGAACACTGACCACACAGATGAAGGCTACCGGAGAGGTTATGAGTATCTGCCATAACTTTGAAGGAGCCCTGATGAAGGCTATCCGTTCCCTGGAGCAGCATGTGGACTGTCTGCTCAGCTATGATTTTTCTGCCCTGAACAGGGAAGAACTGCTGGAGCGGCTGAAGATCGTAGACGATCAGAGGATTTACGTGATCGCAGAGGCGCTCCGTAAGGGGATCGATTATGATGCCATCCATGAGATCACTATGATCGATGAGTGGTTCATTGACAAGCTGGCAATCCTGGTAGAGATGGAAAATGCCCTGAAGGAGGGCCCGCTTACTGTAGATCTCCTGAAGGAAGCCAAGAGGCTGGAGTTCCCGGATAATGTCATCAGCAGACTGACCGGCAGACCGGAAGAAGAGATCAAAAAGCTGCGTTATGATAATGGCATCGTAGCAGTTTACAAGATGGTAGATACCTGTGCAGCCGAGTTTGAGGCAAGCACACCTTACTATTATTCAGTATATGGCGGCGAGAATGAAGCCGTAGAGACCAACCCGAAGAAGAAGGTGCTGGTACTTGGCTCAGGACCAATCCGTATCGGACAGGGTATTGAGTTTGACTACTGTTCTGTCCATGCTACCTGGGCCTTTGCAAAGGCCGGCTATGAAACAGTGATCATTAATAACAATCCGGAAACAGTAAGTACAGACTTTGATATCGCGGATAAGCTGTATTTTGAACCTCTGACACCGGAAGATGTGGAAAGCATCGTCAATCTGGAAAAGCCGGATGGAGCTGTTGTACAGTTTGGTGGACAGACAGCGATCAAGCTGACAGAAAGCCTGATGAAGATGGGAGTTCCGATCCTGGGAACCAAGGCAGAGGATGTAGATGCGGCAGAGGACAGAGAGCTGTTTGACAAGATCCTTGAGCAGACAGAAATCCCAAGAGCTGCAGGTGGTACAGTTTATACTGCAGAGGAGGCCAAGGCGGTAGCCAACAGGCTGGGTTATCCTGTACTGGTAAGACCTTCTTACGTGCTTGGCGGACAGGGCATGCAGATCGCCATTTCCGATGAAGAAATAGAAGAATTTATGAACATTATCAACCGGATCGCACAGGATCACCCGATCCTGGTAGATAAGTATCTGCAGGGCAAGGAGATCGAGGTTGATGCGGTATGTGATGGAGAAGATATCCTGATTCCAGGTATCATGGAGCATATTGAAAGAACAGGTGTCCATTCCGGTGACAGTATTTCTGTATATCCGGCACCGACCATTACAGCTGCAGTGAAGGAAAAGATTGCAGAGTACACCAGAAGACTGGCAAAGGCACTGCATGTAAAGGGACTCATCAATATCCAGTTTATTGCGATCGGTGAGGATGTTTATGTTATCGAGGTTAACCCCAGATCCTCCCGTACCGTTCCTTATATCAGCAAGGTAACCGGTATTCCTATCGTGGATCTGGCTACAGAGGTCATCATTGGCAAGACGATCAGAGAGCTTGGCTATGAGCCGGGACTGCAGCCTGAGGCAGATTACTTCGCTATCAAGATGCCGGTATTCTCCTTCGAGAAGATCCGTGGAGCAGAGATCAGCCTTGGGCCGGAAATGAAGTCTACCGGTGAGTGCCTTGGTATTGCAAAGACCTTTAACGAGGCACTGTACAAGGCATTCCTTGGTGCAGGCGTGGATCTGCCAAAGTACAGGCAGATGATCATCACAGTAAAGGATGCCGACAAGGGAGAGGCTATTGAGATCGGACAGCGTTTCGAGAAGCTTGGTTATACCATTTATGCAACAAGAAGTACCTGTAATGCGTTAAAGGAAGCAGGAGTCCATGCAAGACAGGTCAACAAGATCTCACAGGAATCCCCGACTGTTATGGATCTGATCCTTGGACATAAGATTGACCTTGTCATTGATACACCGACCCAGGGACGGGATAAGACGAGAGACGGCTTCCTGATCCGTCGTACAGCGATCGAAACCGGTGTCAACTGTATCACTGCCATGGACACGGCAAGGGCACTGGTAACCAGCATGGAGCACAAGATGGATCAGTTTACCCTGATTGATGTGGCTTCCATTAAGAGCAGGGGTCTGAAGGAATAACAGGAGAGGATATGATCGGTAATCTGGAATACTATAAGGTATTTTATTATGCAGCATCATATGGAAGTATAACAAAGGCGGCTGTGGCACTTTCTGTGTCACAGCCTGCTGTAAGCCAGGCAATCAGACAGCTGGAGGAGAGCCTTGGTGCAAAGCTGTTTATCCGTGCATCCCGGGGCATCCGGTTGACTGCAGAGGGAGAACAGCTTTTTTTGTCTGTAAAAAAAGGTTATGAGGAGATTGAAAAGGGAGAGAGGCAGCTTCGTCAGATGCTGGATCTGGAAAGCGGAGAGATAAGAGTGGGAGCCAGTGATATGACGCTCCGGTTTTATCTGCTGCCTTTTCTTGAAAAATACCATGAGAAATATCCGCATATCAAGGTTACAGTAACCAATGCCCCAACACCGGAAACCCGGCAGCTTCTGAAGGAAGACCAGATCGACTTTGGACTGATCACGTCACCCTTTGAGGAGCAGGAGGAGCAGGAGACTTTTCCGGTGAAGGAGATTGAGGACTGCTTTGTAGCAGGAAGAAAATTTATCCAGTATAAAAATAAGATGCTGGATCTGCAGGAGCTGGAAAAGCTCCCTTTGATCTGTCTTGAAAAAAATACCAGTACCAGGGCATGCATGGATCGGTTTCTCTATCAGAATCATGTGGAAATGCATCCTGAATTTGAACTGGCGACCAGTGACATGATTGTGCAGTTTGCCCTGCGTAATCTGGGGGTAGGCTGTGTGATGAGGGAGTTTGCAAAAGAGCAGCTGGAGTCTGGCAGACTGTTTGAACTGCGGTTTAATAAGATCATACCAAGACGGCATATCTGTGTGCTGAAAGAAAAAAGAAAGCCCCTTTCCAAAGCGGCAGAGGGACTTTTTGAAATGCTTCAGAAGGATTTTTGATCAGGTTTTTCAGCTTCTGGTGCATCTGCAAGGGTATGCTTACCTGTATACTTACCGTAGACCCAGATATAGATCCACAGAAGGATCGGAAGACCGACCGTTGCCATCAGGCAGGCTGCAAAGAGTTGGTCAGAGCCTTCAAAATCCAGAATGGCAAATATAAGAGTCGCCACATACAGGAGAACAAGAAGTACGACACAGATCAGAGCTCCAATCTGTCTGGCACGCCTGGTTTTCGGATTTGTGATTTCATTTTTATGCGCTTGCTTCATGACGCAGTTTCCCTTCTTTTCGTTTTTATACAAAACAAGTATAGCATAGAAAGGACGATTTTGTACAATTTTCTACTCAAAAGTTTCTATTTCCAATGAAGGAGGTATGCTATACTGAAGAACAGAAAATAAATGAACTGGGAGTAAAGAAATGGAAAAACAGATATTAAATGGAAACTGGAATTTAAAAATAAAGGGAAAGGACAGCGGACTGATTCCCGAGAAAGGCATTCCGGTACAGATACCGGGCTCTGTTTACAGTGCCCTTCTTGCGGGAAGCTATATTCCTGATCCCTATTACAGAGATAATGAGCTGCAGGTTCTGCCGCTGATGGACAATGACTTCACCTTTTCCGATACCTTCATGGCAGAGAAGAAGGCTGGGGAGTATGACAGCGTACTTCTCAGGTTTGAAGGAATCGATACACTGGCAGATATTTTCCTGAATGATATATTTCTTGGAAGCACCTGCAATATGCACAGAACCTATGAGTTTGATGTAGCAGAAAGCTTAAGAGAGGGGGAGAATACCCTGCGGGTAGAGCTTCATTCGCCTACCAGATACATCAAGGAAGAAAATGAAAAGGTATATACCGGTGGTTCCGGGGATGCCATGGAAGGCTTTCCACATCTTAGAAAGGCACACTGTATGTTTGGATGGGACTGGGGTCCCAGGCTCCCTGATGCTGGTATTTTCAGAGAGGTTTCCCTGCTGTATATCGCGAAAAGCCGTTTTGATTCTGTGTATATCACGCAGGAGCACGAAGAGGGCAGAGTAACTCTTGACTTTGATGTGGCACTTGAACTGTTTACAGAGGAGGATAACACAAGGATAGAGGTCATTGTAACAGATCCTGAGGGCAGAACCTATGTGCCGGCAGAAGGGGCTGATCCGGAGGATTATCATATCGTTATAACAGATCCGAAGCTCTGGTGGCCGAGAGGCTACGGAGAGCAGCCCCTTTATCAGGTAAAGCTGACTCTGTTTTCTGGGGATGGTGCAGTGCTGGATACCTATGAAAGAAGGATCGGACTCCGTACCCTGACGGTGAATACAGATAAGGATGAATGGGGTGAGTGCTTTGCCCATGAAGTGAATGGCGTGAAGATCTTTGCCATGGGTGCAGACTATATCCCTGAGGATAATCTGTTCTCCAGGATAAACAAAGAAAGAACCAGGAAGCTTCTTTCCGATGCAGCAGCTGTTAATCATAACAGTATCAGGGTCTGGGGCGGCGGTTATTATCCTGACGATTATTTCTTTGATATCTGTGATGAGCTGGGACTTCTGGTATGGCAGGACTTCATGTTTGCCTGTGCCAGCTATGAGCTGGATGATGATTTTGAACGTAATATCACAGCAGAAATCCGGGATAACGTCAGAAGGCTCCGGCATCATGCCTGCCTTGCCCTGTGGTGTGGTAATAACGAAATGGAGACACAGACGTTAGATAAGGCATGGAAGCCCTCCATCAAGCAGAAATACGATTATATCAAGATTTTTGAATATATCATTCCCCATATCCTGCAGGAGGAGGATCCGGTGACCTTTTACTGGCCATCCAGTCCCTCATCAGGTGGAAACTATGATGATCCATGGGATGAAAATCGTGGAGATACCCATTACTGGGCAGTGTGGCATGGCAACAAGCCCTTTACCGATTACAGGAATTACCACTTCCGTTATCTGTCTGAGTTTGGATTCCAGTCCTTTCCATGTATGCAGACAGTAGAGACCTTTACGGAGCCACAGGATCGGAACATTTTCTCCAGGGTGATGGAAATGCACCAGAGAAATACATCAGCCAACGGTAAGATCATGAATTACCTGTCAGCAACCTATCTTTATCCGAAGAATTTTGACCAGCTGTTATATGCTTCCCAGCTCCTGCAGGCAGATGCGATCCGCTATGGGGTGGAGCATTTCCGCAGAAACCGTGGCAGATGTATGGGAGCTGTGGTATGGCAGCTCAATGATATTTGGCCGGTAGCATCCTGGGCAAGCATCGATTACTATGGACGATGGAAGGCGCTGCACTATGCAGAAAAGAGAATGTATGCACCGGTTATGATCTCCTGCGAGGAAACAGGGGAACTCAGTGAAAGACCGTTCTGTGTATCAGAGCCGCATCCTATTTTGGTAAAGGCAAGGCTTCATGTAGCGAATGAGACCATGCAGGAGGTAAAGGGAATTGTGAAATGGAAGGTATGCCTGCCTGACAGTTCTGTGCTTCTTGAGGGGGGACAGGAGCTGACGGTGCCTGCTCTTGACGGTGTATGGCTTGATCAGATCGATCTGGAGGACTTTGAAGAGAGAAAGATCCACATCAGCTATGCCTTTATTGTTAATGGAGAGGTGGTATCTGAAAACAGCTGTCTGTTTACAGCGCCAAAACACTATTTCTTTGAGGATCCCAGGCTTTCAGTAAGGGCAGAAGGAAATAAGGTTACAGTCAGGGCTGAAAAATATGCCAAGAATGTCATGATTGGAAATGCTGATGGAAGCTTAAAGCTTTCTGATAATTTCTTTGATATGGAAGCTGGAGAAAAAACGGTCGAAGTGCTTGAGGGAAATACGGATACCCTTTCTGTCAGATCTGTTTATAATATTGCCTAAATGGCTATTGCTACTACCCAAATAATGTCATTTTGTATGAGAATATTGCATACTCCCGGTTGTTGAACAGCCGGGAGTATGTTACAATTATAAGGGTTATCTTTTGACGAAAGAGGGGTATAGCATGGAAGATTTGTCAAACAAAATGTCGTTTGAGGAAATAGAGCATGTGATAGATATTCTGAATCCATGTGTTGATAATTATCTTTTTGTTCTTAATCTAAAGAATGGGCATTATGTAATATCAGAAAATGCAGTGGACAGATTTCCACTTCCTGCGGCCGATTTTCCTGATTATACAGCTGCTTTTACGAAGGTGGTATATGAAGAGGATCTTGATCTGCTTTCCCAGGATCTTACTGAAATCGTTTCCGGAAAGAAAAGCTTCCATAATCTGCGTTACCGGTGGAAGGACAAGGAGGGAAAGCCGGTCTGGATCAACTGCCGTGGAAATGTACTTGTGGATGAAGAAGGCAGACCGGAACTGATCACCGGCTGTATCAATGAGATCGGCAAGAAACAGCAGGCAGATAATGTCAGCGGACTGCTTGGAGAGACAAGCCTCAGGGCAGAGCTTTCAGAGCTTATTAAGAATGATAAAGGTGTTTTCCTGCGTATAGGTATTGATAACTTCAAGGATATCAATGAGAATAAAGGAATGGAATACGGAGATATGATCCTGCATAAAACAGCAGAATGTATCCGGAGTATAGCAGGATCTGAACGCAGGATCTACCGTCTTGTTGCAGATGAATTTCTGATCTTTGGACAGAACGGAACAGCAGAAAGTGCTGTTGATCTGTACCGTGCGATCCGGGAAGGGATAGATGAACTGATCGAAAAAATCGGATATGATGTATTTTATACGATCTCTGCGGGAATTCTTCCCATTTCAGCAATACAGGATAGGAGCAGTGAGAATATCCTGAAGCTTTCCGAGTTTGCGCTGGCCGGAGCGAAGGAAGCCGGCAAAAATACATATGTGATCTATAAGGAAGAGGATTATCAGAAGTTTCTTGACAAAAAAGAACTGATTCATACCATGCGTAAGTCTGTAAATCAGAATTTTGAGGGATTCGAAGCTTATTTCCAGCCGATCGTAGATATTAAGAGTCAGAAGCTTGTCAGTGCAGAAACACTGCTTCGGTTCAGAACAAAAGAAAGAATGGTTTCCCCGGCAGAATTTATTCCTCTGTTAGAAGAGAGTGGACTGATCATTCCGGTGGGGCGCTTCGTTCTGCATCAGGCACTGAAGGCATGCGGACAGATCCAGAAATATATTCCGGATTTCCGCATATCAGTCAATGTATCTTATATTCAGGTGCTGAAAAGTGATATGCTGACAGAAATTCTGAGTGCAATCAGTATATATAAGATCAAAAGAGGCAGTCTCATCATAGAATTGACAGAAAGCGGATTCCTGGAATGTGATGCCAACTTCAGACGCTTCTGCGATGGACTGAAGAGGAGTGAGATACCGCTTGCTCTGGATGATTTCGGAACCGGATATTCCAATTTCCATTACCTGTATAACTTAAGTCCGGATACCATCAAGATTGACAGATCCTTTACTCTCAAGGCATTAAATAACGGATATGAATATAACCTTCTGCAGCATATGGTAGAGATGACGCACAGTATAGATCTGAAGCTCTGTGTGGAGGGAATAGAAACGAAACAGGAGTTGGATAAGATCAGCAGGATAGAGCCTGATTATATCCAGGGATATTTCTTTGGCAGACCGTGTTCGTTCTCTATATTCATGGAGTCTTATGTAACAGAGGAAAGTAAGGAAAAATAATCTGTTATTTTATGTGATTTTTAATGGCTTCAAAGCTTTCCTTACTGATCACATGTTCCATACGGCAGGCATCCTCTGTGGCTGTTTTCTCATCTACACCAAGGCGCATGAGCCAGTTACTGAGAAGCTGATGACGTTCATAGATCATATCAGCAATCTCCTTGCCGGATGGAGTCAGGTAGATATAGCCTTCTTTGGTAACTGTGATGTGATTCTTTTCGCGGAGATTTTTCATGGCAACACTGACACTTGATTTTTTGAAGTCCAGTTCTTCGGCGATATCAACAGCACGTACCACAGGCTTCTGATGACTGAGTACGAGGATAGTTTCAAGATAATTTTCTGCAGATTCATTTACTTTCATATAGTTGAAGCCTTTCTTTCTGAAGGAAACGGTTTATAGTTTAGAGTATAACTGACTTATATTGTAACACATAAAACTGAAATGTGCAAAAATAACAAATCATCAGCAGAAGAGAGTAATGTGGGAATCATTGACAACTCCATGAGGTTAGCGTATACTAACTATGCAAATGTGGAAAGGAGACCAGCTTATGGGAACAATTATTGTAGGAGCAGTTCTTCTTCTGGTTGTCGGTCTTGCAGTCAGAAGTATGATCCGTGACAAAAAGGCAGGAAAATCTCTTCAGTGCGGTGGAGATTGCAAAAACTGTGGTGGACACTGTCATTAGAAAAAAGTTCACCCACCACAAAAGAGAGGGGAACAAAAGAGATGTCAGAGATGCAAAGAAACAACAAAACAGCTATGATCACTCATTTTACGACAGTACTGCTTATCACAGTGCTGATGCTTTTGCAGACTATTGAGGGAAGAAGCAGTGTACTTTATCTGATCGTAATGACGGTGGTCGGATTTATTCCGGTAATAGCAGAATTTATCAGCTACAGCAAAAATAAGGATACAACACTGATCAAGCATCTGGTTTCTATAGGATTTGCCGTATATTATACAGCATGTCTTTTTACCGCGACAAATCATATGATCTTTGTTTTTGTTATTCCAATGGTCTTTGTGGTGACTATTTTCAATGATGTGAGAAATCTTTTACTGATCAATGTCGGAACGGTTCTGGAAACGCTGATCGTTATCGGTGCTGGTGCAAAGCTTCATCGGTTTGGATATGTGGATACTGATACCGGTGTAATGCAGCTTATGGTCATGCTGCTTGTCGCTGTGTATTCTATTATCACTGTGAGAACAATGAAGGCCAATTCGGAAAAGAAGCTGGAAGAGGTCAGGGCATCCGAGGAAAAGGCAGAGAGGCTGCTTGAGGAGGGTCGGGCTCTTTCAGACCAGCTATCAGCAGGTGTTGGTAATATATCAGATAGAATGAATAAATTAACAGAAGCTTCCAGAGCGACCGGGCGAACCATGGAAGAAGTAAATGCCGGTTCACAGGATACGGCAGAGCATATTCAGGCACAGCAGACACAGACCATGGCGATCCAGGAACAGGTAACAGAAGTGGAAAATACAGTTCTGGCGATCCGGGGGAATATGGATCAGACACTGAAGGCGCTGGGTCAGGGTAATCATGATATTGAAGAGCTGAAAACAGAGGTAGATATTTCCGTACAGAACGGAACGGAGGTAACTGCGAAGCTGGAAGAACTCGAGCATTATATGGAAGAAATGCATTCCATTGTAGAACTGATCGGAGGAATCACATCTCAGACCAGTCTGCTTGCATTAAATGCCAGCATTGAAGCTGCAAGAGCTGGAGAGGCAGGCCGTGGCTTTTCTGTAGTAGCGACAGAAATTTCCGGCATGGCTACAAGAACAAAGGAAGCAACAGCCAATATTGCTGAACTGATTGGGAATGTGTCATCAGCGATCCAGAATGTTGTCGGTGTGATCAAAGAAATGATCAAAGGGATCAATGGACAGAAGGAAGGAACTGACAATGCTGCAAAGCAGTTTGATGCCATCAGGAACAGCACGGTTTCTGTGCAGCAGAGCATTACGCAGCTTGCAGATACGGTGAAGCAGCTGAAGGATTCCAACCAGAACATTGTGGATGCGGTACAGACTATGTCAGCAATCTCAGAAGAAGTTTCTGCGCATGCCGGAGAAACCATGAAGGCAGAGGAAGATAATCAGGTAACCATGAATGAGATATCAGAGATACTGAACGGACTGGTGGATCTGACGAAGGAAGGAAAATAATAAGAAATCTGGCAGCAGGCTGGATCAGGACAGACAAACAGGAGATACTCTTTCGGAGACGGAGGAGTATCTTTTTTGCTATTGAGAAAATATGAACTTGCAATATACCCCATAGGGGTATATAATAAGCTCAAATCAGGGAAGTGAGGAATAGAAAATGGAAGAAGCATGCTGCTGTCATAAAACAAAGAAAAGAGATCCGGAGGAATATAAGGATCTGATCCATCGCCTGAACCGGATCGAGGGACAGATCAGGGGGATTAAGGGCATGATAGAAAGAGATGCCTATTGTACAGATATTCTGACACAGGTAGCGGCAGTAAGTGCTGCATTGAACAGCTTTAATAAGGTTTTGCTGGAAAATCACATGAAAACCTGCGTTGTGAGAGATATTAAGGAAGGAAAAGAAGAAACAGTAGATGAACTGATGAAGATCCTTCAGAAGCTGATGAAGTAGAAGTCTTAGAAGTACAAGCACTAAATTTGAAGAGAGGAGTTATGAGAAAATGAAACAATATACAGTAACAGGGATGAGCTGTGCCGCCTGCAGTGCCAGAGTGGAGAAGGCAGTTTCCAAAGTAGACGGTGTCAGTGCCTGCTCCGTCAGTCTCCTGACAAACTCCATGGGCGTTGAGGGAGATGCAGACAGTGCGTCGGTCATCCGGGCAGTTGAGGAAGCAGGATACGGGGCAGCCCTGAAGGAAGCTGACAGAGAGGCAGGACACAATGCTGAAAGCATCATGGAGCAGGAAAAGGCACTGGAAGATAAGGAGACACCGAAGCTGAAAAAGAGGCTGTTTTCATCTATTGGCTTTCTGATCGTACTGATGTATTTTTCCATGGGACATATGATGTTTGGCTGGCCTCTGCCGGCATTCTTTGAAGGAAATCATGTGGCTATGGGACTGGTACAGCTTTTGCTGACCATTATGATCATGGTGATCAACCAGAAATTTTTTATCAGCGGCTTTAAGAGTCTTTTTCACAGAGCACCGAATATGGACACGCTGGTTGCCATGGGAAGCAGCGCTGCCTTCCTGTACAGCACCTATGCACTGTTTGCCATGACAGATGCGCAGGTGAAGGGTGATATGACCGGTGTCATGAAGTATATGGATGAGTTTTATTTTGAATCTGCAGCCATGATCCTGACACTGATCACAGTAGGAAAGATGCTGGAAGCGCATTCCAAGGGAAAGACTACAGATGCACTGAAGGGTCTGATGAAGCTGGCTCCCCAGAAAGCAGTTCTGCTTATCGGGGGAGAAGAGAAGGAGGTTCCCGTTGATCAGGTGAAAAAAGGAGATCTTTTCCTGGTAAAGCCTGGAGAGAATATACCTGTGGATGGTATTGTAGTGAGGGGAAGCAGCGCTGTCAATGAGGCAGCTCTTACCGGAGAAAGCATCCCGGTGGACAAGGCAGAAGGCGACGAGGTATCTGCAGCTACTATTAATCAGTCCGGTGTTCTTACCTGTGAGGCAGTCAGAGTAGGGGAGGATACAGCTCTTTCCAGGATCATCCAGATGGTCAGCGATGCAGCTGCTACCAAGGCACCGATCGCCAGGATAGCGGATAAGGTCTCTGGTATTTTTGTGCCGGCAGTGATCGTCATTGCTGCTGTCACTTTCCTGGTATGGATCCTGGCAGGGCAGAGCTTTGGATATGCACTTGCAAGAGCCATTTCTGTACTGGTGATCAGCTGTCCCTGTGCCCTTGGACTGGCAACGCCTGTAGCGATCATGGTAGGTAACGGTATGGGTGCCAGAAACGGCATTTTATTTAAGACAGCAGCTTCTCTGGAAGAAACCGGCAAGACAGAAATCGTGGTACTGGATAAGACAGGAACCATTACTAAGGGTGAACCCAGAGTGACCGATATACTGCCGGCAGAAGGTGTGCCAGAGGAACGCCTGCTTACACTTGCTTATTCCCTCGAGAAGAACAGTGAGCATCCGTTGGCAGGAGCAGTCATAGCATACGCTGAGGAAAAGCAGCTGAGAGCAGAAGAAGTAACAGGGTTTCAGGCGCTTCCCGGGAACGGTCTTCTTGGAAGGGGCAGAGATGGACTTCTGACTGGAGGAAGCTTTGCCTATATCAGCAGCAAAATTCCTCTTTCAGCAGATACAGAGGAAAAGGTAAAGCAGCTTGCAGGAGAGGGAAAGACACCTCTGCTGTTTGGCCTTGATAACCAGTTCCTTGGTATGATCGCTGTTGCAGATGTGGTCAAAGAGGACAGCATGGAAGCAGTGAAGGAGCTGACAGATATGGGAATCCGTGTGATCATGCTGACCGGTGATAATGAAAGAACTGCCAGGGCAGTAGCTGCAAGGGCCGGTATTACGGAGGTGATCGCAGGAGTACTGCCGGATGGCAAGGAACAGGTAGTCCGTTCCCTGAAGGAAGAAGGCAGGGTAGCCATGGCAGGTGATGGTATCAATGATGCGCCGGCACTGACGAGGGCGGATGTTGGGATTGCCATTGGTGCCGGAACTGATGTTGCCATTGATGCCGCAGATGTGGTGCTGATGAAGAGCAGCCTGAAGGATATTCCGGCGGCTGTGCGTTTGAGCCGGGCAACTCTCAGAAATATCCATGAGAACCTGTTCTGGGCATTTATTTACAATATTATTGGAATCCCACTGGCAGCAGGCGTATGGATCCCGCTGTTCCACTGGCAGTTAAATCCCATGTTCGGAGCGGCAGCCATGAGTCTTTCCAGCTTCTGCGTGGTAACCAATGCCCTGCGGCTGAACCTTTTTAAGGTTTATGACAGCAGCCATGACGGGAAGCAGAAGGGCAGAAGACAGGCAGCAGAAGAAAGCATAAAAAATAAAAATATAAAGAAAGAAGAGGGTAATGAAATGAAGAAAACAATGAAGATCGAAGGCATGATGTGTGGACACTGCGAGGCAGCTGTAAAGAAGGCACTGGAAGCAGTAGAGGGTGTGGAGAGTGCACTGGTAAGCCATGAGAAGGGCAGTGCAGAAGTGACACTGACAAAAGAGGTTGCGGATGATGTGCTGAAAAAGGCAGTGGAAGATAAGGATTATAAGGTAACAGCGATCGACTGACACTACTGCAGAAGTTATTGAAAATGAAAATTCCTATTGACATCACCATCAGCAGTGGTATAATACAATCAAACATATGAATAATTGTTCATATGAAACAACTTTAAAGAAAGAGGATGAGAACATGAAAAAGACTTATAAAATTGATGTTGATTGTGCAAACTGTGCTAATAAGATGGAAGAGGCAGCTAAGAACACTGCAGGTATTAAGGATGCTACTGTTAACTTTATGACATTAAAGATGATCGTTGAATTTGAGGATGGCGCCGAACCTGCTGCAGTTATGAAGGATGTATTAAAGAACTGTAAGAAGGTAGAGGACGACTGCGAGATCTTTTTATAGAGAAAAGAGGAAGCATATGAATAAGAAACAGAAAAAGGTATTGATTCGGATTATTGTGGCAGTTGCGTTACTGATTATACTGTCATTTGTACCTGCAGAGGGATGGCTGCAGCTTGCACTGTATATGATCCCCTATCTGGTGATCGGATATGACATCCTGAAAAAGGCTGTCAAGGGGATCATGAATCGTCAGGTATTTGATGAGAATTTCCTGATGGCAGTTGCTACAGTGGGAGCAATCGCACTTGGTGATTATAAGGAAGGCGTTGCCGTTATGCTGTTCTATCAGATCGGTGAGCTGTTCCAGAGCTATGCGGTAGGTAAGAGCCGCAGAAATATCAGTGAGCTGATGGATATCCGTCCGGACTATGCCAATATAGAGAAGGATGGAGAAGTCGTACAGGTAGATCCCGATGAAGTGGCGATCGGAACGATAATCCTGGTAAAGCCGGGAGAAAAGATCCCGATAGATGGTATTGTTACAGAAGGAACCTCCAGTCTGAATACCAGCGCACTGACAGGAGAGAGCCTCCCTAGAAATGCAAAGGAAGGTGATGAGGTCATCAGTGGCTGTATCAACATGACCGGTCTTTTGAAGATTAAGACAACCAGGGAATTTGGAGAGTCCACCGTTTCCAAGATCCTGGAGCTAGTAGAAAATTCCAGCTCCAGAAAATCAAGATCCGAGAATTTCATTTCCAAATTTGCAAGGGTATATACACCGGCTGTCTGCTACGGCGCAGTAGCACTGGCACTGATCCCGCCCATTGTCAGAATGGTATTTATGGGACTGCCGGCTGACTTTGGCACATGGATCTACAGAGCGCTGACCTTCCTTGTTATCAGCTGTCCCTGTGCTCTTGTGATCAGTATTCCTTTGAGCTTCTTTGCCGGAATCGGCGGAGCAAGTAAGGAAGGTGTCCTTGTGAAGGGCTCCAATTATCTGGAGACACTTTCACAGACAAAATACGTAGTATTTGACAAGACAGGAACGATGACACAGGGTGTCTTTGAAGTCAGTGGTATTTTTCCGGCAGCACTCTCAAAGGAAGAGCTGATCGAGTGTGCTGCCTGTGCAGAAAGCTATTCCAGCCATCCGATCAGCAAGAGCCTGCAGAAGGCTTATGGCAAAGAGATTGATAAGAACCGTGTAACAGAAGTAACAGAGGTCAGTGGCAAGGGCGTGACAGCTAAAGTAGATGGCAGGCTGGTGGCAGCCGGTAACGGCAGGCTCATGGATCAGCTTGGAATTCCCTATACAGTATGCGATCAGGCAGGAACCCTTGTTTATGTGGCAGTTGATGGTACTTTTGCAGGATGTATTGTGATTTCCGATCTGTTAAAGCCTCATGCAAAGGAAGCTATTGATGCACTGAAAAGGGCAGGTGTAACAAGGACGGTCATGTTGACAGGAGATACGAAGCGGGCAGCGGATTCTGTAGCGGCTGAGCTTGGCATTCATGAAGTGTGCAGCGAGCTGCTTCCGGCTGATAAGGTAGCAAAGGTGGAAGAGCTGCTTGCGAAGAAGAGCGAGAAGGAAAAGCTGGCCTTCGTAGGAGATGGCATCAATGACGCACCGGTGCTTTCCAGAGCGGATATCGGAATTGCCATGGGGGCTCTTGGTTCAGATGCAGCGATTGAGGCAGCAGATATCGTTCTGATGGATGATGACCCGCTGAAGATCGCCAAGGCAATTAAAATTTCCAGAAAATGTATTCGTATTGTTTATGAGAACATTTATTTTGCAATCGGTATCAAGGTGATCTGCCTGATCCTGGGTGCACTTGGTATCGCCAATATGTGGGCAGCTATTTTCGCAGATGTAGGAGTTATGGTAATTGCTGTACTGAATGCGATCCGTGCCCTGTTTGTAAAGAAGCTGTAGGCTGGTTCGTAGTAAAAGAGGATGAAGGAGGCGAGGCGCTATGGCAGAAATAGAATGCTGTGATACTGTAGAGGTTCATGAGGATCTGCTGAAAATTGTAAAAGAAACCATGCCGGATGAAAAAGAACTGAATGATCTGGCAGATCTGTTCAAGATTTTTGGGGATTATACCCGTATCCGTATTCTGTTTGTTCTTTTTGAAGCAGAGGTATGTGTCTGTGATCTGGCACAGGCGCTTGATATGACACAGTCGGCTATTTCCCATCAGCTCAAGATCCTGAAGCAGAGCAGACTGGTAAAGAGCAGACGGGAAGGCAAATCGATCTTTTACTCTCTGGCAGATGAGCATGTAGAAACGATCATCGGCAAGGGAAGAGAGCATATTGAAGAGGACTGAAGAGGTCATGTTTATAATCAGGCTGCAGGAGAAAGCTATCTCCTGTGGTCTTTTTTTATAAAATATGATAAACTGCTTGCAGTTGAAAGGAAATGAAGGCAGAAAATGAATAGATTAATGAAAACAAAATGGAAGCAATTGGGAATATTGGCACTCTGCACCGTATTGCTGTTTACAAGTGCCTGTGACAGGACAGGGCAGAAAGAAACAGAACAGAACAGTGAAGCAGAAAGTCAGGGCAGCAGCGGGGATCAGGACAGAGCTCAGGCGCTGGCAGATGGCAAATATGAGATAGAAGTGACACTTTCTGGTGGAAGCGGCAGAGCCACGGTGGATTCACCCTGTGAGCTTACCGTTTCCGGAGGGCAGATGACAGCCAGGATTGAGTGGAGCAGTCCAAACTATGATTATATGCTGGTGGATGGAGAAAAATATCTGCCGGTCAATACAGAGGGAAACTCGGTATTTGAGATCCCGGTCGCTGTACTTGATGAGGAAATCCCGGTAGCTGCTGACACGACGGCCATGAGTAAGCCCCATGAAGTGGAATATACGCTGATGTTCCATAGTGCTGCAGAGGGTGAAGCAGTTCAAAGTGAAAGCAGCCTGGAAGAAAATAAAACGGAGGGATCAGATGTCCTTTTGGGTAGTCCTCAGATCAGCAGTGAACTCACCTATACAGGCAGTATTCCCCTTACCTATGCAAAGGAATTCCGGGTGGATGAATATGCGGGGGGCTATCGGCTTCTTACGACCCGCAATGAGAAACGGATACTTCTGATCCCGGAAGAGGGGAAAGCTCCAGATGATCTTCCAGAGGATGTACAGGTATTACAGCAGCCGGTGACAGATATTTATATTGCAGCCTCCGCTGTGATGGATTTCTTTGCAGGTCTTTATGATGACCTGTCCTGTATACGGTATTCATCCCTGACTGAAGAAAGCTGGGGAATTGAAGAAGCAAAGGAGGCCATGGAAGAAGGAAGGATAAAGTATGCGGGGAAATACAGCGCACCGGATTATGAACAGCTTCTTTCAGGAGGCTGCGGGCTTGCGGTGGAGAACACGATGATCTTTCATTCGCCGGAGATCAAAGAGCAGCTGGAGGCTCTTGGCATACCGGTAATGATCGATTATTCCAGCTACGAGACGCATCCGCTTGGAAGAGTGGAGTGGGTGAAGCTTTATGGGGCACTGCTTGCCAGGGAAGAAGAGGCGGAAGCTATTTTTGAAGAACAGGAAGAGATACTGAAGCGTGTGACGGAAGAAATATCGGCACAGGCAGAGCCTTCTACGGTGGCGTTCTTCTATATCAATGCATCCGGTGGCGTGAATGTGAGGAGACCCACAGATTATGTGCCGGAAATGATAGCACTTGCCGGTGGCAGCTATATCCCGGAAAGTACAGGGAAGGATAGTGATGGAAGAGCCAGCGTCAATATGCAGATGGAAGCCTTTTACCAGCAGGCAAAGGATGCAGATTATCTGATCTACAACAGCACGATTGAAGGAGAGGTACATTCCCTGCAGGAGCTGTGTGATAAGGATGAGGTACTGAAGGATTTTAAGGCAGTGAAAGAAGGACGGGTATTCTGTACCACAGGGGATCTGTATCAAAGGTCGCTGTCAGCTGGTGTTTTCATTGAGGACGTGCATAAAATGCTGACGGGAAAAAAGGATCTGCGGTTTATGTACCCACTTTCGTGAAAGCTGTGAAGGAGAGGGCAGGAATATCAGGAGGGAATCATAAAAAAATGGGAGAAAAAAGGCAAGAAAGACGATATGGGACTGCTTTTGTGGTATTGGCTGTGCTGCTAATGATCCTTTTCATATGTAATATCTGTATTGGAAGTGTGCCGGTTTCTGTTCTGGAGGTGAAAAGCTATTTTCTTGGGGGGAACGTTCCGGAGGTAACAGCAGGAATCATTGGCAAGATCAGACTGCCAAGGGCACTGGCAGCGATGCTTCTTGGCGGGGCACTTGCACTGTCAGGATACCTTTTGCAGAGCTTTTTCAGAAATCCGATCGCAGGACCCTTTGTGCTTGGTATTTCCTCCGGAGCCAAGCTGGCAGTAGCGGTGCTGATGATCCTTTCTTTAAGGAGAGCAATGCAATTAAGCTCACTGATGATGATCACTGCAGCTTTTGTGGGGGCTATTCTGTCCATGGTCTTTGTGCTTGCCATGTCAAAGCGTGTGAATAAGATGTCAGCACTGATCGTCAGTGGTGTGATGATCGGTTATATCTGTTCGGCAATTACAGATTTTATCGTGACATTTGCAGAGGATTCCCAGATCGTGAACCTGCATAACTGGTCCAGAGGGAGCTTTTCGGGGATCAATATGGGAAATGTACAGGTAATGGCGGTTGTAGTGTTCAGTAGTTTTTTGCTTGTTTTTTTTCTGGCAAAGCCGATCAGTGCCTATGAGATATCAGAGGTGACGGCAAAGAGCCTTGGTGTCAATGTCCCTTTTCTGAAGATAAGTCTTGTGATCCTGTCGAGCATTTTATCGGCCTGCGTGGTTGCCTTTGCTGGACCGGTTTCCTTTGTAGGTGTGGCAACACCACATCTGGTGAAGAGGCTGCTTGGATCATCAAAGCCTATCCTGATGATACCGGCCTGTTTCCTTGGCGGGGCAGTATTCTGTCTGCTTTCAGATCTGATCGCCCGCATGGTCTTTTCACCTACGGAGCTGAGTATCAGCACAGTGACAGCAGTATTTGGGGCACCGGTGGTACTGATCGTGATGGCAAAGCGGCGTAAGGATGTGTAATGCCGGACAGGTGATGGAAGAACAGCCGGTGTGGCAGAAGGGTGTGAGGAGCAGGTATGGAGCAGAATTATGAATTCAAACTGGATAAGCTGACAGTCGGCTATGAGGGAAAGCCGCTGATACGGGATATCACGTTATCTCTGGAAAAGGGAAGGATCCTGACGTTGATCGGTCCAAATGGTGCCGGTAAATCCACAATACTGAAAAGTATCGCAAGACAGCTGGCTGCTCTTGGCGGCAGGATGTATTTTGGAGAAAAGGATCTTGCAGCCTGCAGCAGGGAGGAACTGGCCAGAACGATGGCAGTCGTCCTGACAGACAGGCTTCATACAGAACTGATGACATGCCGGGATGTGGTGGCATTTGGAAGATATCCCTATACAGGGCGTTTCGGACTTCTTTCGGCGGAGGATAAAGAAAAGATAGAAAGCGCCATGGAACTTGTCCATGTGCAGGAGCTTTCAGAAAAAGATTACGGAAGGATCAGTGACGGACAGAGGCAGAGAGTGCTTCTGGCCAGGGCGATCTGTCAGGAGCCGGAGCTTCTTATATTGGATGAACCGACTTCCTATCTGGATATTAAATATAAGCTTGAATTTTTGTCGATCCTTTTAAAGCTGCAGAAGGAGAAAGGTCTGACTGTGATCATGTCGCTGCATGAGCTTGAGCTGGTATCACAGGTATCCGACAGGATTCTTTGCGTAAGGGGGGAATATGCAGACCGGTACGGGACACCGGAGGAGATCCTTCAGGAGGAGTATATCTGTGGGCTGTTTGGGATTCCAAAGGAGCTGCAAAGGAGTGACCTTGGAAAAGAAATCCTTTCCTCTATTCTTATTTAAAATGAGTGATCATGACAGACAGGCACTGGAGAAGACAGGGCTTTTATAGGTGTTTATAGGCGGATAACCAGGCTTTTCTTGCATTGTTAGCGGCATAATGTTACAATAAAAAGTGGATTTTTGACAGGAAAGGATCCACAGATAAACAAGGAGCAAATGCCGGTAAACGGATACAACAAAGAATGGATAAAGCGAAATTTACAGACAGATATTGCAGGGCATACGGAAGATATGCCGTTTCACTGAAAAAGACGGGAAAGCAGGATAAGCTTCAGAAGAAGGTTACAACAGCCTGTCAGAATATCAGGGACGGCAAGGTTCTGAAGATGCCCTCTTTGTATGCCCATATAGCAGTATTATATGCCATAGCACTGCAGACGGATGATCAGTCAATGCTGAAGAAGATCAAGGATGCCGTCCGCACATTGGCCAAGCAGGACTATAATTATATCCAGAACAGACAGCTTGAGGATGATTTTTGCGAATACATGCTGTCGAAGCCATCATTTCTGACAAAGGGAACGGCTCTTCCAGACAAGTACCAGAGCTACAGGCAGGGACTGATGAAGCGTCAGATCGCTGAGATGGTAACAACGGAGCCAACCATGGAGTATCCGCAGGCACGGCAGATGCAGAGACATTTTATCCTGCATATCGGGCCGACCAATTCCGGTAAGACCCATGATGCCCTGCAGATGCTGATGAGGGCAGAGCATGGGACGTATCTGTCACCATTGCGTCTTCTGGCATTGGAGGTCTATGATCTGATGGCAGAAAATCAGGTAAACTGCACGATGGTTACGGGAGAAGAAACCCTTTATGTGGAAAACAGCACGGTAACATCACAGACAATAGAAATGCTGGCAATGGATGATGAATATGATGTGGCAGTGATTGATGAGGCTCAGATGATCGAGGATGATTTCAGGGGAAGTAACTGGGTCAAGGCGATCCTTGGGATCCGGTGTCCGCTGATCCATGTCTGTGCCAGCCAGGATGCGGAAATGATCCTGAAAAGGATCATAGAAAAATGTAATGATACCTATGAAGTGGTTTATCATGAAAGAAAAACAGAGCTGGTGCTGGAATCACAGCCGGTATCCCTGAAGGAAAAGCTGGCAGAGGATATCAAGGAAGGGGATGCCATTATCATGTTCAGCAAGCGTGCAGTACTTGACATGGCAGCCAGACTGGAGCTTTCCGGGATCAGTGCAAGTGTTATCTATGGGCATCTTCCGCCGGAGATCCGAAAGAAGGAAGTACGTAAATTCCTTTCCGGGGAGACTCGTGTTGTGGTTTCCACAGATGCGATCGGAATGGGATTAAATCTGCCGATCCGGAGAATTGTTTTTGGTGAGACCGTCAAATTTGACGGAAATGAAAGAAGAGTACTGAAGCAGCAGGAGATCCTGCAGATCGCAGGAAGAGCGGGCAGATTTGGTAAATATGAAAAAGGATACGTGACAGCAGGGGATGAAGAGGGACTGCTTCTGATTGACAGCGCCCTGAAGGAGCCGCTGAAGGATATTGCATATGCCAGGCTTGGCTTTCCAAAGGTGCTGCTTTCCCTGGATCATCCACTGGATGAGCTGCTGAGGACATGGGAGAGCATTCCGGCAGGCTTTCCGTACAAGAAGATCGATGTATCTGAAATGCTGGAGCTTTATCGTATCCTGAAGAAAAACAGCAGAGATTTCATGTATCTGCCGGAGGGCGATAATAAAGAAGTGATCTTTGACATGATATCCTGCCCGCTTGATATTAAGTCAAGCGCCATTGTCAACAAGTGGTGTCAGTACTGTATGGACTATACAGCGGATGTTTCACTTACCTTTCCACTGTTCAGCGCAAGGCTTGGAAGCAATCTTCTGGAAAGCTATGAAATCTATTACCGCATGCTGGATCTTTATCACAATTTTTCCATCCGTATGGGAAAGATCGTGGATGAGGAAAGACTGAAGGAAGAACGGGACCGGACAGATGAGAGGATCACGGGGATTCTGGCCGGCAGCAAGAAATCCTATATTAAGCGATGCAGGGTGTGCGGAAAGGTACTTCAGCTGGATGACCGATTTGGCATATGTAATGAATGCTATGAGGAAGAGAAACGGCGGGCGGCAGAAAATCCAGTGAAGAGACCGTCAGGAAGAGGACAGCATGGAGGACATCGGAAAAGACACAGAAGGCATTAGGATCACGTGGCTTGGGACAGCAGCCTTGAAGCTTGAAAATAAAGAGGGAACTGTGCTGATCGATCCTTTCGTGGAGATGGACGGGGCAGAAAATCAGAATGACAAAGAAGATTTCCTTTCTGGAGATGCCATATTGATCACGCATGGTCATCTGGATCATTTATCACTGGTGCCGGTATTGGAAGGTATTCGGAGAATGCCTGTTTACTGTACAGCGACACCGGAGCAGACATTATACAGGCATGGAATAGAAGCCTCACTGGTTCACAGGATCAGTCCGGGAGACCGGTTTATGGTCTGTGGATTTACCGTCCGGGTAGATACCGGTGTGCATATTCATTTTGACAGAAAGCTGGTAAGAAAAAAGCTTTTGTCTGCCAGAGTATTCCGGTATCGCAGGAATTTGAAGAGGATCCTGAGGCTGCATCTTCAGTACCCGGAGCACAGGGAGACGGTTCTGTATGAATTATCCTGGCAGGATATAAGGATCCAGGTCATGGGAAGCCTTGGACTTTCTGAAAATGAGGATTATCAGGAAGGAGCAGATCTGCTCTGCCTTCCCTATCAGGGAAGCAGTACGCTGGAGGCGCATGCCAGAAAGGTATTACAGAGGCTTAAACCAAAGGCAGTGCTGCTGACACATTTTGATGATGCCTATCCCCCGGTTTCTGATACTGTGGAAACGGAGGGGCTTAAGGAAATGATGCAGAGAGAATTCAGGGAAATCAGATTTATCATTCCTGATGCGGGAAAACAGATACTGCTGCCCCGGAAAATGGGTAGTACTGATTGCGTATAGACAATCAGAAACAGCTTTTATATAATAAACCAATAGTATAATTTGGGGAATATATATGAAGAAAAAAGACTGTTTTTGTACGGAATATTGTTTTTTCTTTTATCTGTCTGCGTCTGCATGAGAGGAAATAACGGGGAAAAAGAGGAACTGCCAAAGATCGTGATCGGTGGTTCCCTTTATGCACCCTATTTTTACAGGGATGTGAGTGGATCCTATGCAGGGATCGATGCAGAACTTGCGGCAGAAGCCTGCAGGAGGATCGGATATTAGCCTGTATTTACAGAAGTGGATCTTCCGGAAAGAAACAAACTTCTGAGAGAGGGGACAATAGACTGTATCTGGTGCTGTTTTACCATGGATGGAAGGGAAGAAGAGTATCAGTGGGCATGACCCTATCTTTATACCAGACGTGTCTTTGTTGTAAAGAAAGACAGCGATATCAGAGAGCTTTCCGATCTTGCGGGAAAGACGATCGCACTTCAGGCGGGATCCATAGCGGGTGTCAGGATCCTCGTGGTTGAGGATAATGAACTGAATATGGAAATTGCAGAATATATGTTTACAGAGAGGGGTGCTGTTGTAGAAAAGGCGGCAGCGGTGATCGCACAGTATGTCAGAAAAAATGAAGAATAAATCAGGGAACAGCTTTCTGAAAGAGAGGGCTGTTCTTTTTTTACTTTTGGATGCCACTTTTTTGTGTCATGAAAAATAGTGTTGACAACATATATCGAGGTGTGATATATAATATATATCGAATCACGATATATCTAATTGCGATGTATCCAAACGTGATATATCGAATTGAAATGCACAGGGAAGAATCAGTATTACCTGTGCTAAAAGAAAAGAGGAGAAAGATGGAGGATCGAATCAGAAAGATTTACTGTCCCATGACAGAAACCGGATTTTATATTCTGTACTGCCTGCAGAGACCGCAGCATGGTTACGGGATCGGGCAGCAGGTGAAGGTGATGACCGGAAATCAGGTTGTTATCAGTCCAGGAACCATGTATGGCACACTTTCCAAGATGGAGGGGGACGGGCTGATCCGGTTTGATCATGAGGAAGAGAAGCGGAAGCTGTACTGTATGACACCGCTTGGAGAAGAGGTACTGGAAACAGAAAAGAAAAGGATCAGACGATTATACCAGAACAGTCAGGGGGAAGAATATCATGAGTAATACAAAGACATTTACAAGGATTTTTACTATAGCAGATTATGAAGAGGAAGAAAACTGGTTAAGGGAGCAGAGCAGAAAGGGACTTCACCTGCAGAAGATGATCCAGCCATTTATTTATATTTTTGAGGTGGGGAAGCCGGAGGAGATGATCTACCGTCTGGATTATAGAAATGCAAAAGGTGATCAGGACTATGCGCAGATGTTTGCCGACTATGGATGGGAATGCTGTGGTAAATGCTTTGGCTGGATCTATTTCAGGAAGCCTGCCAGTGTTGTGACCTGTGAGGAAGAGGGAGAGCTTTTTTCAGACAATGAATCCAGGCTTTCCATGGTGCAGCACGTGATTCAGACCAGGATGCTTCCGCTGCTTGTCGTTTTCCTGTGCATACTGATCCCGCAGTGGACAAACGTCATGAACAGTCCGGATGAGATCACGCTGGAGGTGATATTCAGTATATTGATGCTCCTGTATGTGATCCTGATCCTGCATTGTGGAAGAAAGCTGTACAGTCTCAGGAAGAAACTGAAAAAATTCTGAGAAGCACTGAAGGAGAAAACGGAAACAAAAGAGCGCAGGTTTTCAAAATCATAATAGACGCAGAAAATAAGCAGTGGTACACTGAATGTAATACAAACGGAAGGACAGAGCTGATGGAGCTTTATGTGACGAAGAATCAAAAAAAACTCCGGTGTGGAATTACAACAGGTACCTGCTGCACAGCAGCAGCACTGGCTTCGGCCAGGCTGCTTTTTTGTGTATGTGGAAATAAAGAGAACGGGCAGGAGGAAGCTGTGAACTTAAGACTGCCGGGAGGCAGTCAGATGCAGGTGCCGGTTTTTATGTCAGAAAGGACAGATAATTTCGCAGAATATTATGTGGTCAAGGACAGCGGGGACGATCCGGATGTGACTAACCATGCAAAGATCTATGCGGGAGTAAGGATCCTTCCGGATGAAACAGAACCGCAGAAAGACTGGTTCTGTGACGAGGAAAGAAAAGGTCTGTATCTGACAGGGGAAGAGGGGATCGGAAGAGTCACAAGAGAAGGACTTCCTGAGAAAACAGGACAGGCAGCGATCAATCCGGTGCCAAGGAAGATGATCTTTGGAGCAGTGAGGGAAGTACTGAAGCTGGCTGATGTGTCAGAAAGGGTGCTGATCACTGTGCGGATTCCAGGTGGTGAGGAACTGGCAGAGCGGACCTTTAACAGAAAGCTGGGGATCGTCGGAGGCTTGTCTGTTCTTGGAACGACAGGGATACTGGAGCCTATGAGCGAAAAAGCGATCGTGGATACCATTGAGACGGAGATCAGACAGAGGGCTGCAGCCGGAGAAAAGAATCTTCTGCTTACACCCGGAAATTACGGCAGGGGGTATGTCAGTGAATATCTGCAGCTTGACATGGACAGCAGTGTGAAGTGCAGCAATTATATAGGAGAAACCATTGATCTGGCGGTCAGCTATGGTATGGAGAGGATCCTGCTTGTGGGAAATATCGGCAAGCTGGTTAAGCTGGCGGCAGGGATCATGAATACCCATTCCAAGGTGGCAGATGGCAGAAGAGAGATCATGGCATTATACACCTTTCTGGCAGGGGGCTCCAGGGAACTTGCAGAGAAGATCATGTCCTGTATTAATACAGAGGAAATGATACCGCTTCTTGAAAAAGCGGGGCTCAGGGAAGCAGTGATGGAAAAACTGCAGGAAGCAATTGACAGTTATGTCAGACACAGAGGCGGCTCTAAGGTGACGATCGCTGTAATGCTGTTTTCAGAGCATTTCGGATTTCTGACACAGACGAAGGAAACAGCAGAGCTTCTGCCTTATTTTACAGGCAGGAATGAGAGAAAGGATGAAACATGATTTATTTTGTAGGTGCAGGACCGGGAAGTGAGGATTTGATCACGGTAAGGGGGCAGCGGTATCTGACAGAGGCAGATATTGTGATCTATGCAGGATCACTGGTCAACCCGGCGCTTTTGAAAAATACCAAAGAAGACTGCCAGATCTACAACAGTGCATATATGACTCTTCCTGAGGTGATTAAGGTAATGGAGGAGGGAGAAAAGGCAGGAAAAATGACAGTCAGGTTACATACAGGGGATTCCAGCCTGTATGGCGCTGTCAGGGAGCAGATGGAAGAGCTGCAAAGGAGAAATATAGCCTGGGAGGTGTGCCCGGGAGTCAGCTCCTTTTGCGGGGCGGCAGCAGCACTTTCCCTGGAATATACGCTTCCCGGGATATCCCAGAGTGTGATCATCACACGCTCGGAGGGAAGGACTGCTGTTCCGGAGAAAGAGAGCCTTCGAAGCCTTGCAGCCCATCAGGCTACCATGGTGCTGTTTTTATCATCAGGACTGGCAGAAGAGGTAAGCCGGGAGCTGATCGGTGGTGGATATGCGCCGGATACTCCGGCAGCAGTTGTATATAAAGCAACCTGGCCGGAGGAAAGGAAATTTGTTACCACACTTTCTTTGCTTCCGGAGAAGATGAAAGAAGAGGGCATTTCAAGGACAGCGCTGATCATCGTGGGAAATGTGATAGACAGTGGCTTTGAAAGATCGAAGCTTTATGATCCTTGTTTTACTACCGGATATCGGAAGGGGATGGACACGCAGAATGCCGGAAAGGAGAAAGGCTATGAGAGCAGGAATGATTGCCTGCAGTGAAGCAGCATATGACCTGATGATCCTGGTCAGAGAAAGATGGCAGCAGAAGCATCCGGAGGATGAGCTGGAATATAAGGTGAAGTGCAGGGCACTTTCCTCCATTTCCATGGCTGAAACTGTGACAGAGCTGACAGGAAGCTGGTTCCCGGATAAGGATGCTATTCTTTTTTTCTGTGCCAGTGGAATTGCAGTACGCAGTATTGCACCCTTTCTCAGACATAAGGCGAAGGATCCGGCTATCCTTGTCATTGATGAAACCGGAAGGTTCTGTATTTCCCTTCTTTCAGGTCATCTTGGCGGAGCCAATACGCTGGCAGAGGAAATTTCCGGACTGATGGCAGATAAGGGGATGATCCCGGTGATCACTACAGCCACAGACCGGGAGGGATGCTTTTCTGTTGATGAATTTGCCAGAAGGAATGGCCTTGTCCTGACTGATTTCCAGTGCGCAAAGGAAATTTCAGCAGCGATCCTCCAGGGGGAGAAAATATTCTTTGAGTGCAGCTATCCTGTAGAAGGAGAAGTGCCGGAAGAGCTGATTCTTGAAAAAAGCAGGGGAAAAGAAAATGGTCTTGAAAGGGAAGAAAAGCGTATCCTGATCTCGGACAGGGTATACACAGCTGCCGGAGCTGCAAAGAAGGGATGCTGCCTGCAGCTATTGCCAAAGAATATTGTAGTTGGTATTGGCTGCAGAAAGGGAACTGATAAGGAAATGATCCGGCAGGCAGTCACTGCACATCTGCACAGTATCTGTCTTTCAGAGGAGGCAATTGCCGGTGTGGCAAGCATTGACCTGAAGCAGGAGGAAGAAGGGATCCTTGCCTTCTGCCGGGAAAAGCAGATTCCCTTTATGACCTATTCTGCAAAGCAGCTGCAGATTCAGATGGGCAGCTTTACTGCGTCAGATTTTGTAGAAAAGGTCACAGGTGTGGATAATGTCTGTGAACGCAGCGTAGTGGCATCAGGTGCAGCTCTCCTGTCAGGCAAACGGGCAGAGAATGGTGTGACCACAGCAGTAGGAGAATATCAGAGGAGTATCGTATTTTGAAGCAGATTTATGTAGTAGGCATCGGACCTGGAAAAGAAGAAGGCATGACGGCAGAGGCAAGGGACGTGATCTCTTCCTGTGAGGTGATTGTAGGGTATCAGAAATATATGGAGCTTATCCGTGCCTTATGTAAGGGAAAGGAAATCATTGTTACCGGAATGAGGCAGGAAAAGGAACGCTGTGAAAAGGCACTTCTTACTGCACAGGAGGGAAGGACGACAGCTATGGTCTGTAGCGGAGATGCCGGTGTATATGGTATGGCAGGTCTGCTTTATGAAATGGGAGAGGCATATCCAGGAGTGGAGATCCGTGTGGTTCCGGGTGTGACGGCTGCCCTTTCCGGTGCGGCAGTACTTGGTGCACCGCTGTCCCATGATTTTGCATTAATCAGCCTAAGTGATCTCCTGACGCCGTATGAGCTGATCGAGAAGAGACTGGCACTGGCGGCGCAGGCAGACTTTGTGATCTGCCTTTATAATCCTTCCAGCCATAACCGGCCGGATTATCTGAAAAAAGCCTGTGAGATCCTTCTTCGTTATAAAAGAGGGGAGACAGTCTGCGGCTATGTGAGAAACATTGGCAGAGAAGGAGAAGAAGCAGAGATCCTTTCCCTTCTGCAGCTCAGGGAGGCACAGGTAGATATGTTCACCACGGTGTTTATCGGGAACAGTACGACCAGAAGGATAGGAGATAAAATGGTAACCAAAAGAGGGTACAGGATCGAAAATCAGGAAGGAAACAGGGTATGAGACTTGTCATCTTTGGTGGGACAACAGAAGGAAGAGTGCTGGCGGAGAAGGCTGTGGCATTAAAGATACCGGTAATTGTCAGCGTATCCACAGAATACGGGGCAGAGCTTCTGAAGGAGAACGCTTTTCTTACGGTACATCAGGGCAATCTGACAGAGGAAGAAATGGAACAGCTTCTTCTTTCATGGCAGGCAGAGCTTTGTATGGATGCGACTCATCCCTATGCAGAGCTGGTGACAAAGAATGCCAGAAAGGCCTGTGAAAAGCTGGCTCTGCCCTATGTCAGGATCCTTCGAAAAGAGGAAGCCACGGATGCCGGGGAAGACAGAGTTTCTGTGAAAAGTGTGGAGGAGGCAGTTTCCTTCCTGCAGGAGACGGAAGGGAGGATTTTCATTGCTACAGGCAGTAAGGAACTGGAGAAATATACAAAGCTCCGGAACTTTAAGGAACGCTGCACGGCAAGGATCCTGCCCTCGGAGGAAGCCATTGCAAAGGCCGTTTCCCTTGGATTTTCAGGGAAACATCTGATCGCTATGCAGGGACCTTTTTCAGAAGAACTGAATGAAGCCATGCTGAAGAGTGCGGGAAGCAGGTACTTTGTGACGAAAAGCTCCGGAAAAGAAGGAGGCTTTGCAGAAAAATGCAGGGCGGCCAGGGCAGCCGGAGCAACCCTTATAGTGGTGGAAAGACCGGAGGCAGAATGCCCGGAAAAGAAGGAAGGGCAGAATGCAGAAAAGCAGACCATGACGCTTCAGGAGGCCTGCCAGCTTCTGGAAAGCGTGGCTTTTAAGGCGTCGGATGGGACTGTACCAGAAACAGACAGAGAAGTATATCTTATTGGCATGGGGCCTGGAAGAGCTTCTTTGCTGTCTGTGGAAACCCGTCAGGTGCTTGAGTCCTGTGAGGTGCTGATCGGATCCGGACGGATGCTTCAGGAGGCACATCAGGTGCTGGCGGAAGATAAGCCCTGCTTTATCAGTGTCCGGAAAGAGGAGATCGCAGCCTATCTTAAGGAACACAGCAGCATAAAAAGAGCAGCCGTTCTGTATTCCGGGGATGTGGGCTTTTCTTCCGGGGCAAAAGGCATGGAAGAGCTCCTTGCAGGGAGCTTCCGCGTAAGTCGTATTCCGGGTATTTCTTCTCCGGTCTATTTTCTGTCACTACTTGGACTATCGCTGGAGGAAGCAGCACTTGTAAGCTGTCATGGAAGGGAGCAGGAGCTGATTCCGATGCTTTTGGAAGGAAAGAAGGTTTGTGCTCTGCTCGGTGGCAGAAGCCAGCTTTCCGGGCTGTGCGAGAAGCTGGTTTTCTATGGACTTTCTGATGTAGGGATTACTGCAGGAGAGAGGCTTTCCTATCCAGAGGAGCGGATCAGGAGGGGGCGGCCAGAGGATTTTATCGGGAAGGAAACAGACAGTCTTACCATAGCTTTACTGGAAAGAACAGAGAGCGGTACAGACAGAAGAAGCCTTCCGGGACTTCCGGATGATTCTTTCAGCCGGGCAAAGGTGCCTATGACCAAGGAAGAGATCCGGGTATTGTCTTTAGCCAAATTAAACCTGAAAAGGGACAGCATCGTTTATGATATCGGAAGCGGAAGCGGCTCTGTGGGAATTGAGGCAGCACTTTTTGCCACGGAAGGAAAGGTATACGCTATAGAAAAGAAGGAAGAAGCGTATGCCCTTACCGGAGAGAATGCGAGAAAGCACAGGGCATCCAATCTTTTACAGATAAGGGGAGAGGCACCGGAGGCTTTACAGGAGCTGCCGGCACCGACCCATGTTTTTATCGGAGGCAGCAGCGGCAGACTGACTGAGATCGTAGAAGCAGTGCTGCAGAAGAATGACAGGGCAAGGATCGTGATAAATGCCATTACCCTGGAAACGCTGGAAATACTGCTGAAGCTGAAACGGGAAAATCCACGCTGCCGGAATATGGAGCTGCTCCAGGTGCAGGTTACAAGGGTAAAAGAGCTTTCCATTTATCATCTGACAGAAAGTGAAAATCCGGTATGGATCGCAGCATTTGGAGGAGAGAAATGAAAAAACAGGCAAGGATTCTGCTGGCTGCGCCAAAGAGCGGAAGCGGAAAAACATTATTTACCTGTGGATTGCTGGCACTGTGCAAAAAGAAACAGATCAAAGCGGCTGCCATGAAATGCGGCCCTGACTATATTGATCCCATGTTCCACAGGAAGGTGCTTAAAGTACCTTCCGGCAATCTGGACAGTTATTTTACCGATGAGGATACTCTGAGAGGGATCCTGACAGACAAAATGGAACAGAGTGACCTGACTGTGATCGAGGGAGTCATGGGCTTTTATGACGGACTTTCCGGGATCAGCGAAAAGGCCAGTACCTATGATGTGGCAAGGCTCACGAAGACGCCGGTGCTGCTTGTGGTGGATGGAAAGGGAGCCAGTGTTTCCCTGGCAGCACTGATCCGTGGAATAAGGGACTACCGGGAAGACAGTCACATAGCGGGTGTGCTTTTAAACAGGGTTTCTCCTGCTTATTATGAACGGATCAAAGCAGTGATCGAGAAGGAGTGTGAGCTGCCTGTCCTTGGCTATCTGCCGGAGCTGCCGGTGCTTTCTGTGCCGTCAAGGCATCTTGGACTGCTGCAGCCTGAGGAGCTTGCCGGATTTGATACCTGGATCACAGAGGTTAGGGATACATTGGAAAGGACGGTGGACCTCGAGGGGATCCTTGCTGTGGCAGAAACAGCACCGGAATTGCAGACAGGAGAAAGCGGATCACTGCCGGTGCTTTCCACCAAAGTCCGGATCGCACTGGCACAGGATGAAGCATTCAGCTTCTTTTATGAAGAGAACAGGAGGCTCCTTGAAAAAATGGGGGCAGAGGTCTGCCTGTTTTCTCCTATCCATGATCAGGAGCTGCCGGAGGAAACAGATGGTCTGATCCTGCCAGGAGGCTATCCGGAGCTGTATGCAGAGGCACTCTCTGAAAATCACTCCATGAGAAATCAGGTAAGAAAGGCCTGCGAAGGAAACATGCCGGTTCTTGCCGAATGCGGGGGCTTTCTTTACTTACAGAAAAACCTGACTTATGAAGGGAAAACCTTTGACATGACAGGGGTGCTTGATGGAGAAGGATTTCAGACGAAGAGCTCCGTAAGGTTTGGTTATCTGGATGCGGCAGCAGAAAAGCCGGGACTTCTTGGGGATGCAGGGGTATCGATCCGTGGACATGAATTCCATTATTTTGACTGCAGTAACAATGGGGATGGCTTTACGGCTAAAAAGCCGCTTTCAGACAGAAGCTATTCCTGTATGATATATACAGCACATATGGCAGCAGGATTCCCTCATTTTTATTATGAAAGCAATCCGGAGATGCTCTATAGCTTCCTTCGTGCCTGTGAAAGCTACCGGGCAGGGCGGCTTGCAAAGAAGCATCTGGACAGTATTGCAAAGCCCCTTGACAGTCTTGGACTTCTGGAGGATATGGTGGTGAAGCTGTGCAGGATCGGAAGATCCGAAAAGCCTTATCCACTGGAGAAAAGGGCACTTCTTGTGCTATGTGCGGATCATGGCGTTGTAGAGGAGGGGGTGACCCAGACTGACAGCAGCGTGACCAGAGTGGTGGCAGAAAATTTCGCGAAAGGAAATTCTACGGTAAACTATATGGCGGAGGTAGCCGGTGTGGATGTATATCCGGTAGATGCCGGCATGAAGGGGGAATACTACCGGGACAGAACCCTGAGAAGGGATGCAGTGGCAGACCGGAAGATCGCAGAGGGCACAGGAAACCTCACGAAGGAGGCCGCCATGACAGGAGAGCAGTGCAGAAGGGCACTGGAGGAAGGAAAGGCACTGGTAAAGGAGCTGAAGGAGAAGGGCTATACTATTCTTGCAGTAGGAGAAATGGGGATTGGAAATACCACGCCAACCAGTGTGCTTGCCGGGCTGTACCTGAATAAAGATGCAGGAGAGGTGACAGGAAAGGGAGCCGGTCTTTCCTGTGAAGGCTATGAGAGAAAGTGCCGGGCAGTAGAAAGGGCGCTCACAAGGATACGGGCAAAACACCATACGGATCCGCAGGAGCTGCTGGCAGAAGGAGGCGGTCTTGAGATCGCCATGATGGCTGGTGTATTTCTGGGAGCAGTGAAGGAGGAAATGCCGGTAGTGCTGGATGGTGCGATTTCCTGTGTTGCAGCGCTTGCGGCATACCGGATAGACTGCCGGGTGACGGATTATCTGCTGCCATCCCATATGTCAGGGGAAGGAACCGGAGCCATGGCGCTTTCTGCTCTTGGTCTGCAGGCTCCTGTCCGGGCCGGCATGCGGCTTGGGGAAGGAACCGGAGCGCTTACCCTGTTCCCGCTGCTTTCCATGGCCATGGAGGTCTATGAAAAGATGGGAACCTTTACCGACTATGAAATCAGAAGCTATGAACGGTTTCAGGAAGAAATACCGGAAGCCTGATGTGGGCTTAAATGAGGCAGTGAGGAGAGAAAGATGCTCAGACTGGTGACAGGCGGAAGTTGCAGCGGCAAAAGTGCTTTTGCAGAAAAGCTGGCAATAGAGGAAAAGAAAAAGCACCCGGCAGGCACTCTTTATTATGTGGCTACCATGGTACCCTATGATGAGGAATGCCAGGAACGGATCAGAAGACACCGCAGGATGCGGAAGGACAAGGACTTTGTGACAAGGGAATGCCATACGGATCTTTCCAGTCTGACAGCAGAGAAGGAGGATGTATTCCTGATCGAGTGTCTCTCAAATCTTCTGGCTAATGAGATGTATGAAAAGACAGGACGGCTGCAGGAAAAGAGCAGTGCACCTTCCTGTGTGGAAGAGGTGATCGCAGCACCGGTACGAAGGCTTGCCGGGCAATGTGCAGCTGTGATCGTGGTGACGAATGAGGTCTTTTCAGAGGGAATTGCATTTCCGCAGGAAACGGCGCTGTATCTGCAGCTCCTTGGAAAAAGCAACTGTCTGCTTGCCAGGGCGGCAGACAGTGTGACAGAGGTGATCTGTGGGATCCCTGTGGAACGGAAGAAATAAAAGGAAAACGGGATGAACCGGAAAACGGATAGACAGAAAACAGGAGGAAACATTTTGAAAGCACTTATTATGGCATTTTCCACATATTCCAGGATTCCCATGCCGAATGTGGAGTTTTCAGAAAAGAACCAGCGGGCAAGCCTCTGCTTTTTTCCGCTGATCGGTATTGTAATTGGACTTTGCCAGTGGCTGCTTATGCATTTCTTTTCCTTTCTGCCGGTGATCCTGCCACATACCGATCTGACCTTTCCCCTGATCCGGGCAGGCTTTATGTGTGCTCTGCCGGTTTTGGTCACAGGAGGGATCCATATGGACGGCTTCCTGGATACCGTGGATGCCAAAAGCTCTTTCAAAAGCAGGCAGGAGAGGCTGAAAATCCTGAAGGATCCTCATACAGGTGCCTTTGCTGTGATCTACAGCTCCCTGTATTTTATTATTTCCACGCTGCTGTACTTAAATATGACTGAGGCATCAGTTCTGCTGCTTCCTATGATCTATGGCATGGAGAGAGCCTTAAGTGCTCTGTCCCTTCTGATCTTCAGGAAAGCAAGGGAAGATGGCATGGCGGCTTCCTTTGCCGGCAGTGCAGGCGGTTACGTAAAATGGGTGCTGCTGGCAGAAGCAGTGCTGCTTGCGGTGCTGATGGTAGCTTACAGACCCCTTGCCGGCATATTTTGTGTTTTGACAGCGGCAGCCTGCTTCGTATATTACCGGGTGTCCTCTTATAAATGGTTCGGCGGGGTGACCGGGGATCTGGCGGGACACTTTCTGCAGCTCTGTGAGATCTGCATGCTGTTTATGGCAGTGTTATTTGGAATGTAAAAGACAGACAGGAGAAAAGCTGATGATATTTATTGTAGGTGGTGCCTTTCAGGGTAAGGGAGCCTTTGCAGAAACACATTTCAAGGGAAAGAAGATCGTGGTTCATTACGAGGAAACCATAAGGGAAGAACTGCTTTCCGGGAAGGATCCGCTGGCAGAGACAGAAGAATTTCTTAGAGAAAACAGGGATGCGGTGATCATCAGTGCAGAGGTAGGGTATGGACTGGTTCCCATAGATGCCTTTGAACGGAAATACCGGGAAGCTGTTGGCAGGGTAAACTGCTACCTGGCAGGAGAGGCAGAGCAGTTTTACCGTGTGGTCTGCGGTGAAGGAGAGAGACTGAAATGAGGGTATATCTGATCCGGCATGGTGTCACGAAGGGAAATCTGGAACACCGTTATGTGGGAAGTACAGAGGAAGTGCTCCTCCCGGAGGCGGATGAGCCACTGCTTTCCCTTAAGAAACGACTGGAAAAGGACGGATGCCGAAAACCGCATCTGCTGGTCAGTCCCATGCTCCGGTGCTGGCAGAGTGCAGAGATTCTGTTTCCTGGAGAAAAGCAGACTGTAGTAGAGGATTTCAGAGAATGTGACTTTGGCACCTTTGAATATAAGAATTATGAGGAGCTGAACGGAAAAGCGGATTACCAGCGATTTCTTGATTCCATGGGAGAAGCACCGTTCCCAGGAGGGGAAAGTAAAAAGGAATTTTCGAAAAGATGCAGCAGTGCGTTTGAAGGAGAGCTCCGGAAGCTTATGTCTGAGGAGGCAGAAGCGGTCTTTGTGGTGCATGGGGGAACGATCATGGCGGTTCTTGACAGATTTTCAGAACCACACAGGGATTATTATGACTGGCAGATCGGGAATGCAGAAGGCTTCCGGGCAGAGGTGACGGAAGAAGTGGGATCCGGAAGGATCAGGCTGAAGGAGATCAGAAGAATATGACAGTATGGCAGCATATAATGGCAGAGAGAATGATGATCCTGACAGCAGGACTTTTGCTGGATGCACTGTTTGGAGATCCGGTCTGGCTGTACCATCCGGTGCGGATGATCGGGAAGCTGATCACCGGGCTTGAATGGCTCCTTGACAGACTGTTTCGTATATCCGGAGAAAGGGAAGCAGATCAGAAAAGGAAGCTGTTTGCCGGAGGACTGCTTGTGCTTGGTACGGTAGTTTTTTCTGTAGCGGTTCCGGCAGGGATCCTGTATCTTGCAGACCATATCCATCATGGACTGTATCTGCTTCTTTCCTGCTTTTTCTGCTATCAGCTTCTGGCAATGAGATCCCTGAAGGCAGAAAGCATGAAGGTATACACGGCGCTTTTACAGGAAGGACTTGCTGCGGGCAGAAAAGCAGTTTCCATGATCGTAGGGAGAGATACAGAGGCTCTTACAGAAGAGGGGGTCATAAAGGCCACAGTGGAAACCATAGCAGAGAATACGTCAGATGGTGTGATCGCGCCTCTTCTTTATATGACATTGCTTGGCGTTCCCGGCGGATTCTTTTATAAAGCAGTCAATACTATGGATTCCATGGTGGGATATAAAAATGACAGATATTTATATTTCGGGAGAGCAGCAGCAAGACTGGATGATCTTCTGAATTATATTCCGGCGAGACTGGCAGCCCTGTTCATGATAGCCGCTGCTTTTCTGCTCCGTATGGATGCAAAGGGAGCAGTACATGTCTGGAAGCGTGACAGGCGGAAGCATAAAAGTCCAAACTCAGCCCAGACAGAAAGCGTCTGTGCAGGTGCCCTGCAGGTACAGCTTGCAGGAAATGCCTATTACTTTGGAAGGCTGTATGAAAAGCCTTTTATCGGAGATCCCATCCGGAGGATCGAACGGGAGGATATCAGACGGGCGGGGAAGCTGCTTGTTATGACAACAGTGCTTTTTTATCTCTGCTGCATGGCCTGTCTGTTTCTCTACATGGCTTTACATGGAAAGGTGATCCTGTGAATGTGGAAGAGCAAAGGAAGAAAATGGATATGAAGGATTATGTACATGGCGGTGACCGCTATGGCAGAGAAATAGAGCTGGATTACTCGATCAATATTAACCCCCTTGGCATGCCAGAGGAAAGCCGGCAGGCAGCCATAAAAGCAATCCTTCTTTCAGACTGTTACCCGGATCCATATTGCCGGGAGCTGATCCAGGGGATCAGGGACTTTGAAGGAACCACGGATCAGACGGAGGTCCTTACAGGAAACGGGGCAGCAGAACTGATCTATGCGCTGTGCAGGGCAGTTCCGGCAGGAAGGGCGCTTCTGACGGCGCCCTCCTTTCAGGAATATGAAAATGCCCTTGAGGCAGCAGATCATTCCTGTGAGCTTCTGTATCTGAAGGAAGAGAATGATTTTATCCTGCCCCTTCAGGAACTGCTTTTAAAGATTACGGAGGAGACAAGCCTTGTTTTTCTCTGCAATCCCGGTAATCCTACAGGCACTGTTACGGGAAAGGCTGAGCTTGTGAGACTGGCAGAGAGATGTGAAGAAACAAAAACCTTTCTTTGCGTGGATGAGTGCTTTCTTCCTTTTCTGCCCGGGGAACCGGCGCTTAGCATGAAGGGAGAAACAGTCCGTTTTCCTCATCTGGCCGTATTAAGAGCCTTTACCAAGGTGTATGGGATGCCGGGGCTGCGGCTTGGCTATCTTATGACGGGGAACAGAGAGCTGGCAGGACGGCTGAAGGAAAAGCTGCCGCCATGGAATGTATCGCTGCCGGCGCAGCTGGCGGGAGCTGCAGCACTGAAAGCAGAAGGATATCTGGAAAAGACAAGGGAGCTGATCCGGGGAGAAAAGGAAAAGCTGGTGTCTTTGCTGTTAGAAACCGTAGCTGACAGGGTATATCCTGGCAGTGCCAATTTTCTCCTTTTCCATGGAAGGGAAGGGCTTAAGGAAGCACTCCTTGACAGGAAGATCATGATCAGGGACTGCAGTAATTTTAAGGGACTTTCCAGGGGATATTACCGGATCTGTATAAGGACACAGGAAGAGAATGAGAGGCTGAAAGAGATATTGTATTCTCTTGCAGGAAAGGAAGCAGGGAAATGAAACGAAGAGCAAAAGCCATAATGATACAGGGAACCATGTCAAATGCGGGGAAAAGTCTGATCGCTGCAGGACTCTGCCGGATCCTGTGGCAGGACGGCTACGAAACTGCACCCTTTAAATCCCAGAATATGGCGCTCAATTCCTTTATTACCACTGAAGGACTGGAAATGGGAAGGGCACAGGCAGTACAGGCTCTGGCCTGTGGAAAGGAGCCGTCTGTCCTTATGAATCCCATTCTGCTCAAACCGGTGACGGATATGGGCAGCCAGGTTATCGTTATGGGTGAGGTACAGGGAAACCAGAAGGCAATGGAATACTTCCGGCATAAAAAAGAGTATCTTCCTGAGATCAGGAAGGCTTATGACAATCTGGCAGAGCAGAATGATGTGATCGTGATCGAGGGGGCAGGAAGCCCGGCAGAGATCAATTTAAAGCAGGATGACATTGTCAATATGGGTATGGCGGAGCTGGCAGATGCACCGGTACTGCTGGTAGGGGATATTGACAGAGGAGGTGTGTTTGCACAGCTGATCGGAACCGTGCAGCTTTTGGAAAAAGAGGAACAGGACAGGATCAAGGGACTTCTGATCAATAAGTTCAGGGGAGATGCTTCGCTGCTGACTCCCGGTCTTAAGCAGATTTATGATAAATGTGGAAAAGAAGTGCTTGGTGTGATCCCCTACATGGATGTTGATATCGAAGATGAGGATTCTCTGTCGGAAAAGCTCTGGCAGAGGGAAAAGGGCGAAAAGATCGATATTGCTGTAATCCATGTGGGAAAACTGTCCAATTTTACCGACTTCCAGGCATTTGCGGTGGAGGAGGATGCGACAGTACGTTATGTAGAGAAGAGAGAAGAGCTTGGAAACCCGGATGTCGTTATCCTGCCGGGCAGTAAGAATACGATCAGCGACCTGCTTGCTTTACGGGAAAATGGAATTGAGGCAGCTATCCTGCGTCTTTCAGAAAAGGGGACACTGATTTTCGGGATCTGTGGCGGGTATCAGATGCTTGGAAGGACGATCACGGACAGCAGTGGTACAGAGGGTGAAAAAAGAACATGCAGAGGAATGGGACTTCTGCCGGTGCATACTGCTTTTGCCAGGGAGAAGACAAGAACCAGGATGGAAGGAATATGCAGTATCCTTTCCGGAGAATTCTCTGATCTGTCACAGAAAAAAGTAAAAGGCTATGAGATCCATATGGGGGAGAGTGTCCGTGAGGAAGGGGCAGAGCCCTTTCTGATCCTTCAGGGAAAAGAGGATGGCTGTGTCTGCCGGAATGTGGCAGGTACCTATCTACATGGGATATTTGATGAAAAGGCATTCTGCAGTACCTTTGTCAGAATGCTGTGTGAGCGTAAGAAGCTCCCATATCGGGAGGGAAAGAAGGAGACCTATGAGCAGTACAGGGAGAGACAGCTCGATATACTGGCGGATACACTGAGGAGCTGTCTTGATATGCGGAGGATCTATGAGATCATCGGCCTGAAGCAGCCACTTAGGGAGGTGGTGCCGGCACAGATCGAAAAAGAGAGCTTTGCCATAATCGGAAGAGAACTGGAGCACAGGGGGATCTGCCTGCCTGCAGAGGAAGAAATGGTGACAAAGCGCGTGATCCACACAACAGCGGATTTCGACTATGTGAAAAACCTCTATTATTCTGAAGGCGCGGTGGAAAAGCTCAGAAAAGCCCTGAGAGAGGGAGCCTGTATTGTAACAGATACCCAGATGGCTAAGGCAGGGATCAATAAGAAGGCACTCGGGAAATATGGGGGCGGAGTATACTGCTTTATGAGTGATGAGGATGTGGCAAAGGAAGCGAAGGAGAGAGGCTGTACCAGAGCCTTTGTCAGTATGGAACGGGCAGCGGCACTTGGAAAACCGCTGATCTTTGCCATTGGAAATGCACCTACAGCGCTTGTCAGCCTGTATGAGCTGATGGCGAAGAAATGTGTGGAGCCTGCCGGGATCATTGGTGTGCCGGTTGGCTTTGTCAACGTTGTTGAAGCCAAAGAGCTGATACTTGAAAAGAAAGAGGAGGTGCCCTGCATCGTAGCCAGAGGACGAAAGGGAGGAAGCAATGTGGCAGCAGCCATCTGCAATGCTCTTCTTTACGGGATACAGGAGAAAGGATAGGAAACGATGGCAGTCATTTCACTTCATAAGATCGCACCCTTTGAACAGCTTCTTTCCCGTTGCCAGCAGGCTGATTTTATTGAGGAAGCTGCCAGGAAAAACGGGTATGGAAGAGAAGACCTGCCGGAGCTTTCCCGTATTGCCGGGGAGGTAGTACGGGAAAGTGGCCGGAAGGGGAGCTTTACAAGTAAACTGCTTCAGGAAGAAGCAGAAGGAAAAAGACCGGTGACGGTCAGTGTCCTTACCCTTGGAGAAGGGGTGGACCGTCTGCAGGACAGATACCGGGAAAGGGAAAATATGACAGCAGCTTACATGGCAGAGGTGATCAGTAATGAGATCCTGATGAAAAGCTATGAAGCATATGACAGAATGCTTGCAGAAACCACGGATTACCGGGTAAAGGAGTTTCATTTTCCCGGAAGCGAAGAAGCATATCCACTGTCGGACATCGGGAAGATCCTGGATATGCTTGGTGCTCCGGTGCAGTGCCTGAAAAGCTTCTGTATGGTTCCCAGAAAAAGTGTAGTATTCTATGCGGAGCTCACAAGGGAAAAAGGGAATGCCTGCCGGAGTGTCTGCCAGACCTGTGAAAAAAGAAGCTGTCCGTACAGAAGGGAAGAAAACAGGAAGGAGGAACAGATATGATCCAGTTATACTGCGGGGATGGAAAGGGAAAGACCACAGCGGCACTCGGTCAGCTCATCAGGATGAATGGATGGGGAGAAAAGACTGTATTCTGCCAGTTCATGAAGGGAAATGATACCGGTGAGCTGCACAGCCTTGAGAATATAAAGGGGGTGCGTATCCTGCGCAGCGAAAAGGATTTCGGATTCTATAAGTCCATGACAGAAAAAGAGAGGCTGGAGCTGACAGGGATCCACAACAGGCTGCTTGAGGAGCTGCTTATGCTCCAGGAGAAAGAAGAAGCAGGACTGATCGTGCTTGATGAGATCACCTATCCCGTGGAATATGGGCTGATCGACATAAACAGGCTGAAGCTTTTGCTGAAGAGAGCCGGAGAGAAGAAATGTGAGCTTGTCCTGACAGGAAGGGATCCGGCAGATTTCCTTATGGAGAGTGCGGATTATATTACCAGACTGGAAAAGATCAGGCATCCCTTTGATAAAGGGGTAATGGCAAGAAAGGGAATCGAATATTAACATTGCAGAATCCTGCCTGAATGGTTTATAATAGATAAAAGTATGTGGAAAAGAAGAAATACATATCGGGGGAAGATATATGGAAAGAGAAAATGAACCGGATAATCTTGATATAAATGATTATCACAGGCTGCGTTATCTTGGGGATAATGTCAATGAGATCCTTCAGAGCGTTCTTGAAAATATCCGTGCGGGGATCGGACTGTTTGAGGTTGGGGAATCCATCCGTGCCCTGTATCTGAATGATGCCTATTTTCAGTGCATTGGTTATAGCAGGGAAGACTATGATAAAGAGATACAGGATGTGTTATCTACTCTTTTACCTGAGGATGCAGCAGGCTTTCTTGCCTGTATCTCTGAGAATGCACCGAAGGGCAGATCGATCTATTATATCATAAGAGGCTATCGCAAGAATGGAGAGATCGGCTGGTTTGAGGTCAAGGGAGAGCCTCTTGAAAACCACATCGGGAAGAATCCTATTTATCTGACCGTAATTTCGGATATTACGGTAGAAAAGGAGAGCGAAGCCCAGGTCAGGGAGCTGAAGCAGATCAATGATGAACTGACACTGCAGCAGGAGAGGTACAAGATCCTGGAGGCAACAGCCATGGGGCTTCTGTTTGAATATTATCCGGAGAAGGATACCATGGTATTTTCCTATAATCTTCCGGGAAACAAGAAGCGCAGGGAAGTCAGGAATTACAGTGAATATATGAAAAATTCACCGTTTGTGCACAGCAGCCACCAGAAAATGTTCTGCGAGGCGCTTCAGGAAGCATGCAAGGGGGAAGTAGATAAAAACCTGGAATATCTTTCGTCCATATCCGGAGGCGGATACCGGTGGCACCGGACACACTATAAGAGTATCCTTGATAACGAAGGAAAAGTGATCAGTGTGATAGGCAGGATCCAGGATATCCATGAAGAATATATGGAGAAGGAAAAGCTGAATTACCGGGCGGAGACAGATGGACTTACGGGACTGTACCGGAAGGAAGCAGCCTTTGAAAAGATGCGTGAATATATGGTGGAAGCCCCAAGGGAGATCTATTATTTCAGCCTGGTGGATCTTGATCACTTCAAGCAGATCAATGACCTGCACGGGCATCAGTATGGTGACAGGATCCTGCGGCAGACATCGCAGGCACTGTCGGCAGGATTTGGGGAAAGTGCAGTGATCGGACGGTTTGGAGGTGATGAATTCATCATCCTGACCAGAGGACTTTCAGAGGAGGAGGTAAGGCAGATCCTTCTGAAGGTCAGGGAACAGTGCAGCTTCTGCTTTGGAACTGTGAAGACTGGAGCTGAGGATCCGCTGATGGAGGTATTTGAAGAGGCAGACAGACGTATGTACCATCAGAAAGCACTGCGTAAGGAAGAAAACTGAGAAATCTATTTGACTTTAACGAGTTGAAGCGGTATACTATACCACGTGGCGGATGAAAGCCGCCAGAAACAGGAGGAGAAAATTATGAAAAAATTCTTAGCACTTCTTTTAACCGGTGCTATGGTTGCTCTGACTGCATGTGGATCTGCAGATACCACTTCTTCAGAGACAACTGATGCAGCAGAAACAACCGAGGCAGCTGATGAAACAGAAACAGCTGAGACTGCAGAAGCAGATACTGCTGCAGCAGATGGCAAGACCTTTACTGTAGGTATCTGCCAGCTCGTTCAGCACGAAGCACTGGATGCAGCAACACAGGGCTTTAAGGATGCCCTGACAGAAGAGTTCGGTGACAGTGTTACCTTTGATGAGCAGAATGCCCAGGGTGATTCCAATACCTGTGCTACGATCATCAACAGCTTTGTCAGCAACAATGTAGACCTGATCCTTGCCAATGCAACACCTGCCCTTCAGGCAGCTGCAACCGGTACAACAGAGATCCCGATTCTTGGAACATCTGTTACCGAGTATGGCGTGGCACTGGATATCAGTGATTTTAGTGGTACAGTGGGCGGTAATATTTCAGGTACTTCTGATCTGGCACCTCTTGACGGACAGGCAGATATGATCAAGGAGCTTTTCCCTGATGCCAAGACTGTCGGTCTGTTATACTGCTCCGCAGAAGCAAACTCACAGTATCAGGTAGATACCATTAAGGGATATCTGGAAGAGATGGGATATACATGCAACTACTATTCATTCTCAGACTCCAATGACCTTGCTTCCGTAGCAACAACAGCATCCGGCGAAGTAGATGTACTGTATGTGCCTACTGACAATACCGTAGCTTCCAATACAGAGATCATCAACAACATCTTTCAGCCCGCAGGCATTCCTGTAGTGACAGGAGAAGAAGGTATCTGTGCAGGATGCGGTGTGGCAACTCTTTCCATCAGCTATTATGATCTTGGTGTTGCAACCGGCAAGATGGCAGTGAGAGTCCTGAACGGAGAAGATATTTCTACCATGCCGGTAGAGTACGCTCCCAACTTCGTAAAGAAGTACAATAAGACGATCTGTGATGCGCTGAATATTACAGTGCCTGATGATTATGAGGCAATTGAGGAATAATCACAGACAGAAAAAGAGTAAGAAACGGGCAGCAGGAACTTCCCTGCTGCCTTTCTTAAAAGAAAAATGATGTAACGGGGAGGATATCAATGAATTTCTTAAATCTGCTCAATGCATTGCCGGGAGCTGTAGCCCAGGGACTGATCTGGGGAATCGCAGCAATCGGTATTTATATTACCTTCAGGATCCTGGATATTGCGGATCTGACTGTAGATGGTTCTATTGGAACCGGTGGTGCAGTCTGCATTATGATGATGCTTTCCGGCCACAATGTATATGTGTCCATGCTGGTAGCAACACTGGCGGGCATGGCGGCAGGACTGGTGACAGGACTGTTTCACACTTTTATGGGAATACCTGCGATACTGGCCGGTATTTTAACACAGTTTGGACTGTATTCTATTAATCTGAAAATAATGGGAAAGGCCAATCAGGCGATCGGTGCTGATAAATATGATCTTCTCGTAGCTCTCCGCTATGTAAAGAATGTCCCTTTCTATAAAAATACAATTTTTGTTGTTACTGTTGTTGTGATTATTCTGATTGCCATTCTGTACTGGTTCTTTGGAACAGAAATGGGATGTGCGCTCCGTGCCACAGGCTGTAACAGCAATATGTCAAGAGCACAGGGTATTAATACCAATTTCTCCAAGGTACTTGGACTTATGATCTCCAACGGTCTTGTGGGACTATCAGGGGCATTGCTCTGTCAGTATCAGGGCTTTGCGGATATCAATATGGGACGTGGTGCTATCGTTATCGGACTGGCAGCTGTTATCATTGGGGAAGCAATCTTTGGTAAGATCTTCAAGAACTTCGGACTGAAGCTTCTTGCTGCTGTGCTTGGTTCCATCCTGTATTATTTCGTGGTACAGACTGTGATCTGGCTCGGTATCGATACAGACCTTCTGAAGCTTCTGTCAGCAGTGGTTGTTGGTATTTTCCTGGCAGTACCCTACTGGAAGGCAAAATATTTCACGAAGCCCTCTGCAAAGAAGGGAGGAAAGGCACATGCTTGAAATTAAGAATGTAACCAAGATCTTCAATAAAGGAACTGTAAATGAAAAGGTGGCGCTGGATGATTTTTCCCTGACACTTGAGGATGGTGACTTTGTTACTGTTATTGGTGGCAATGGCTCCGGTAAGTCAACCATGATGAATGCTATTGCCGGTGTGTGGCCGGTCGATGAGGGCAGGATCGTGATCGATGGTATTGATGTTACAAAGCTTCCGGAGCATAAGAGGGCGAAGTACCTGGGAAGGGTATTCCAGGATCCTATGACCGGTACAGCAGCCACCATGGGCATCGAAGAAAATCTGGCGTTAGCAAAGCGCCGCGGAAAGAGCCGTTCCCTGAAAACGGGAATCACCAAGAAGGAACGGGAAGAATATAAGGAGTTGTTAAAGAGCCTTGATCTTTCTTTGGAAGAGCGTATGACCTCCAAGGTAGGACTGCTTTCCGGTGGACAGCGTCAGGCACTGACACTTCTGATGGCCACACTTCAGAAGCCTAAGGTACTGCTCCTTGACGAGCATACAGCAGCACTGGATCCCAAGACAGCAGCCAAGGTACTGGAGACCACAGAAAAGATCGTGAACAGAGACAAGTTGACTACTCTGATGATCACTCACAATATGAAGGATGCCATTGTGCATGGCAACCGACTGATCATGCTGAAGGATGGACATGTCATCCTGGATATCAGAGGAGAAGAAAAGAAGAAGCTTACCGTAGAAGACCTGCTTCATAAGTTTGAGGCAGCAAGCGGAGATGAATTCCTGAGTGATCAGGCAATTCTCGGTTAAGAAAAAGAACGAAGGCGTTCAGACCATGAGGTCTGGACGCCTTTTTACGTCACAGGAAATTACAGTGACCCACCGCAGGCGGAGAATCCAGCAAGCAGGATTCTTTCACGTTGCAGGAATGTGTAGCAGGAAAGGCAGAACAGGATGAAAAAAAGATTACAGTTTCCTCATATTGGTATGCGTATTGTAAAATCGGCGACAGCGATCGCCGTCTGTTATCTGATCTCCTTTCTTCGGGGAAGCAGCGGCATTGTATTTTATTCCCATCTGGCGGCGCTGTGGTGTATCCAGATCTATGTGGCAAACAGCCGAAAGAATGCACTGCAGAGACTGACAGGTACCACGATCGGAGCAATCTATGGACTGATTGTGCTCCTGATCATGGAGAAGATCCCATTTACCGGAAAAGCATTGGAGGTATTCAATGCCGTACTGATCTCTGCCATGATCGTACCGGTGCTCTACACTACCATTGTGATCAAAAAGAAACAGGCCTCCTATTTTTCCTGTGTGGTATTTTTAAGCATCGTGGTCAACCATATGACAGATGCCAATCCCTATCTTTTTGTATGGAATCGTTTTCTGGATACGGTGATCGGAATCGGTGTGGGAATAGGGGTGAACTGTATTTCCCTTCCACGGAAAAAACAGAAGGATATCCTGTTCATATCAGGACTGGATGATACGCTGCTTTCCAGAGATGACAATTTAAGCGACTACAGCCGTGTGGAACTGAACCGGATGCTGGATGAAGGAGCGAACTTTACCCTGTCTACCATGAGAACACCGGCATCTCTGATGAAGCCCATGCAGGACATCAGGCTGAAACTTCCGGTGATCGCCATGGACGGGGCAGTGCTGTATGATATCAATGAGAATGCTTATCTGAAGGTGTATGTGATATCCCACTCCATGAGCATGGAGGTGCTGAGTCTGGTCAAAAAGCATGGTCTGTCCTGTTTTGCCAATGTGGTGGTGGATGACATGCTTATGATCTTTTATGAAGAAACGGGAGAGCCGGTGCACGAAGCCCTCGTCCGGGAGATGAGAAAATCGTCTTACCGCAATTATGTGAAAAGCGAATCCATGAAGCAGGAAAATGTAGTTTATTTTATGATGCTTTATGAAAAGAAGATCATAGAAGAATTTTATGAGGTGCTGAAAAACAAAGGGCTGACAGAAAAACTGAAGATCCTGAAATATGACTCCGTAGATTATCCGGGTTATTCCTATATTAAGATTTATAATAAAAATGCAACCAGGGAGCATATGACGGAATACCTGAAAGCTATGCTGGATCTGAAAAAGACAGTAACCTTTGGCAGCATTGAGGGAAAATATGATATTGTGATCAGGTCGGGAGACAGCAACCGGGTTGTCCGGGAACTGAAGAAAAGATATGAAGTAGTGAAGTGGAGAAGAACCCGGAGGGATTGACAAAACAGTTAGTCTATGCTAACATAACAAATGTTATGAACCAGAATGACAGAGAAAATTCAAAAGAACTGATCATCAGGGCGGGAAAACAGGAGTTCCTGAAATATGGGTACAAAGGTGCAAGCCTTCGGAATATCTGCAAACAAGCAGGTGTGACAACAGGTGCGTTTTATTTTCAGTTTGAAAATAAGGAACAGCTCCTGGATGAGATCTTAAGGCCGGTGATCACCTATTTCAGTGCCATGGTACAGAAGAGCACCATGGAAGAATTTGAAGGAGAATCATCCAGTGCAGACGGAGATGAGCAGATGCTGGAGATGCTCTGGAATTACAAGGAAGAATGTCAGATCCTTCTGGAAGGAACAGCGGGAACCGCTTATGAAAAGGTTTTTGAAGAGCTTCAGGAAGGGCTGAGGCAGGGATTTCTCCTGTTCTTCGGAAAATATGGAATATCAGATGTGGATGAGAAGCTTCTGGATGTGATCGTCAGAATGCGGGTAGAGAGTTATCTCACTATCATCCGAAAAGAATATACACTGGAGGAAACAAAGAAGTTGGCAAGACAGATTGGCATCTACTGTGATGCCGGGTTTGAGGCACTCGTCAGACAACTGAAAACAGAACATAGTGGTAATTGAAGTCCGGGGCAGACGCCTCGGACTTTTTTACATAACAGATTATAACAAATGTTATGCTGAAAAGCAGGAAGGAGATTATGATGAAGGGAAAAAAGATCATGTTATCTAAGGAAGGAAATTATGGAAACTGGGTACCGGCAAATATGATGAAGCTTATGTGGGCCGGGGATATTGTGCTGGCTGTGTTGACGATCGTTTTTGCAGCAGTTTTAAAGGTGGCTGTACCGGCCTGGATTACAGGAGTGCTGCTTGTAATCCTTCTGGCGTATACGCTTTATATGTGGCGATGCCGTGAGGCCTTTGATTTTAACAAAGGCGATATAATGGGAGATGTACATCAGTATCTGGTAAATCATCTGCCCTGGGACGGAAAGGGAAAACTGCTGGATATCGGATGCGGAGCAGGAGCCCTTACCATGCGCTGCGCCCTTACCTATCCTGAGGCAGAACTGACAGGAATGGATTACTGGGGAAAAGAGTGGAGCTATGCAAAGGAGCAGTGTGAAAAGAATGCAAAGGTGGAAAAGGTTTCTGACAGAGTAAGCTTCCAGAAGGGAGATGCGGCAAGCCTTGATTTTGCAGATGAAACTTTTGATGCCATTGTCAGCAACTTTGTATTCCATGAGGTAAGGACGGCAAAGGATAAAAGAGATGTGGTAAGAGAGGCATTCCGTGTCCTGAAAAAAGGCGGTGCATTTGCTCTGCAGGATATGTTTGCACAGAAGGCGCTGTACGGTGATATGGAGCAGTTTGTGGAAGAACTGAAAAAGGCAGGCTTTCAGGAGGTGCATTATATCGGCAATATTGAGAAGCAGGATGGCCTTGTGCCCGGATATATCCAGACACCATGGATGATCAGCGGGGCAGGCCTGATCTACGGAATCAAATAAAAATCCCCGGAACTGCGCCTTTGCAGTCCCGGGGATTTTAGGGGAGGATAAGTATTTCATTTATCCTTTGTAAGCGGGTTACCTTGCAATCGTCAAAGGAGGGGGTTCCTGTGACTGATTGTAATCATAGTATGAACCGTAAAAATAAGGTTTATACGTGAAAATGAAAAAAATTTTTACTTTTCTGATAAACTGTTATATAATAGGCATACATGAACAAGGAGGACGAGTTTTATGGCATTACTGCAAAAGTGGCGTGATATGGCCTATTCAGAAACAGCAAATAAAGGAGACTTACAGAGACTCTGGGGTGCTTACTTCCAGAAGGAGAAAGAAATCTATGCTATCCTTCTGAAGAATCCCGATGAAGAAGTAAAGGGTACTGTAAAGGAACTGGCAGATAAATACAGTGTTGACCTGATGACAATGGTAGGTTTCCTGGACGGAATCAATGACAGCTTAAAGGCTGCTAATCCCATCGAAGAAATGGAAGAGGACACTGAGGTAAGCCTTGGATTTGACAAGGAGCTTCTTTACAAGAACATGGTAGCAGCAGGTGCTGACTGGCTGTACGAGCTTCCTGAATGGGAAGAGATCTTTGATGAGGACAAGCGTAAGGCTCTTTACAAGGAGCAGAAGTCTTCTACCACGATCGTAAAGCCGGAGAAGATCTATCCCAACGATCCCTGCCCCTGCGGAAGTGGTAAGAAGTATAAGAAATGCTGCGGTCGGAATAAATAAATTTTCCATTAAATAATTTTTTTCAGGTTTGGTCTTTACAGATCTGAAAAAGTGTCATATGATAATGGCAGATTAAAGATAACACGTTGATGAGAAGAGTACGATGTGGAATGTATCAGAGAAGAACATCAGATAGTGATATCTGTGCTGAGAATGTTCCTGCAGGAAGCATCCGAAAACTACCTCGGAGTGACCCCAATCAGGTCCGTATTCCTACGTTACAGGATTTGAGAGGCTTCTGTAAGACGTCACAGGCGCAGGAAGCAAGCAGGGTGGAACCGCGTTTCTTACGTCCCATGCATTACGACAGTAGTGCATGGGATTTTTTAATACGCACCACAGAAAAACAAGCGGCTTCACGGTGACGCAGGGAAAGCAATATTTTTGAACCAGGAGGAAAACTATGAAAGAGAAAATCGAAAAACTGAAAACGTTTCTGGCAGGTACCACTACCATTTCCAACAGAGAGTTTGTGCTTGCCATGGCAGTTGGTATTCTGGGAGGTATTGTCTTTGGACTTCTGACTTCTCCCAGAAAAAATACGACCATCGGAAGCAACAATGGCAATAACAGTCCCTGCGGTAACGGTCTGAAAGCCGGGAAAAAGGCCGGTGACTGGGACGAGATCGAGAAAGCAGAAGAGAACAGAGAATAAAATAAGAGGAGATAAGAGAAATGAAAATTACATTAAAAGACGGTTCTGTAAAAGAATATGACAGTGCCAAAAGCGTATATGAGATCGCAGCAGATTTAAGTGAAGGACTTGCCAGGGCAGCCTGTGCAGGAGAGCTTGACGGAGAGGTCGTAGACCTTCGTACTGTAGTAGATAAGGACTGTAGCCTGAACATCCTGACAGCTTCTGATCCAGAGGGTCTGCGTGTGATCCGCCACACCTGTTCCCACGTTATGGCAGAGGCAGTAAAGAGACTGTTCCCACAGTCAAAGCTTGCGATCGGACCTGCCATTGATACAGGATATTATTATGATTTTGAGCATGAGCCTTTTTCAAGAGACGATCTTGACAAGATCGAAGCGGAGATGAAGAAGATCATCAAGGAAGGTCATGAGCTGAAGAGATTTACCCTTCCGAGAAATGAAGCGATCCAGTTTATGAAGGACAGAGAAGAGCCTTACAAGGTAGAGCTGATCGAGGAGCTTCCGGAGGATGCAGAGATTTCCTTCTATGATCAGGGAGAATTCGTTGACCTGTGCGCAGGCCCCCACCTGATGAACACAAAGGGGATCAAGGCCTTCAAGCTGACCTCTTCTTCCATGGCATACTGGAGAGGAGATGCAGAGAAAGCAAGACTGCAGAGAATCTATGGTACGGCATTTAACAAGAAGGAAGAGCTTGCTGCCTACCTTGAGCAGCTTGAGGATGCCAAGAGACGTGACCACAATAAGCTTGGCCGGGAGATGGAGCTGTTTACTACAGTAGATGTGATCGGACAGGGACTTCCTCTTTTCCCTCCGAAGGGAACCAAGATGATCATGAAGCTTCAGAGATGGATTGAAGACCTTGAGGATAAGGAATGGGGCTATGTCAGAACCAGAACTCCTCTAATGGCCAAGAGTGATCTTTACAAGATTTCCGGACACTGGGATCATTACAAGGATGGCATGTTTGTCCTTGGGGATGAAGAAACAGACAAGGAAGTATTTGCGCTTCGTCCCATGACCTGCCCGTTCCAGTATTATGTATATAAGAATACCCAGAAATCCTACAGGGATCTGCCTTACCGTATGAGTGAGACCTCCACGCTGTTCCGTTCTGAGGATTCCGGTGAAATGCATGGACTTACCAGAGTACGTCAGTTTACTATCACAGAGGCACACAATGTGATCCGTCCTGACCAGACAGAGGAAGAGTTATCCAACTGCTTTAATCTGGCATATTACGTTCTGTCAGTGCTTGGCCTTGAAAAGGATGTAACCTTCCGCCTTTCCAAATGGGATCCGGCCAATAAGAAGAAATATCTGGGAGATGAGCATTACTGGGAGTCCACACAGGAGGTACTGCGTAAGCTGCTGGAGGAGAAGCAGGTGCCCTTTGTAGAGGCTGATGGTGAAGCTGCATTCTACGGACCGAAGATCGATATCCAGGCAAAGAATGTATATGGCAAGGAAGATACCATGATCACGATCCAGCTTGACTGTGCGATCGCAGAGAACTTCGATATGTACTATGTGGATCAGAATGGTGAAAAGAAGCGTCCTTATATCATTCACAGAACTTCCATGGGATGCTACGAGAGAACACTGGCATGGCTGATCGAGAAATATGCCGGTAAGTTCCCGACATGGCTTTGCCCGGAGCAGGTCCGTGTCCTTCCTATTTCTGAGAAGTATGCTGATTATGCAGAACAGGTTCGTAAAGCACTGGCAAAGGCTGATGTGGATGTTACAGTAGATAACCGCTCCGAAAAGATCGGTTTTAAGATCCGTGAGGCAAGAATGGACAGACTGCCTTATATGCTTGTTGTCGGACAGCAGGAAGAGGCGGACGGGACAGTATCTGTCAGAAGCCGCTTTGCCGGAGATGAGGGTGTGAAGCCTCTGGATGAGTTTATTGCCCAGATCACAGAGGAGATCAGGACCAAGGCGATCCGCAAGGAAGAAGTAGAAGAAGAAAAGAAGTAATTTTTAAGGAGCTGTTTATATGAAAGAAAAGCAAAGCAAAAAGAAACTTGCGGGAATCCTGTTTTTTCTGCTTGGCGCAGGTATGCTGGTAAGCTCTGCTTTTCTTTGTGTGGGCAGCGATATCTGGTATGATGAAGTGTTTTCTCTGGGGCTTGTCAGAAAGCCGGTATGGGAGCTGATCTCCATAACTGCAAGGGATGTACATCCGCCACTGTATTATCTGATCCTGAAGCTGTTTCTTACAGCTGTACCGGAAAGTACAGTAGCCATGCAGGTGACAGCTGCCAAGCTGGTTTCCTGGCTGCCCTTTCTTTGTATGCTGCTGCTGGCAGTATTTCCTATAAAAAAGTATTTTGGTACGCTGAGCGCTGGACTGTTCTTTTTCCTGACCATGTCCATGCCGGGGCTTTCAGAATACACGGTTGAGATCAGGATGTACAGCTATGCGGCGCTGTTCGTTGTGATGACTATGACAGAAGCCTTTGGCGTTCTGACAGAAGGCAGGCGGAGGAACTGGATCCTTCTGACAGGAGCTGCTCTGTGTGCCTGCTATACCCATTATTTTGCCTGTGTGGCAGCCTGTATGGTCTATCTGTATGTCCTGGTCATGCTGCTTCTGAAAAAGCAGAAAAATGAACTGCGGAGCTTTTTTTTCAGTGCAGCAGTCTGCGTTGTCTGTTATCTGCCATGGCTCCTTGCGGCAGTCACAAGACAGGTCAGCCAGGTGAAGGAAAGCTACTGGATCCAGCCGGTCTCCCTGCGGACACTTGGGGGATGCGTGAAATTTCTGCTTGCACCGGATTTTTCATCTGGAAAAGTCAGTGCAGTGATGGCAGTAGTGCTGTTCCTTCTTTTTGCAGGAGAAGTCCTTGGGGATATTTTTCTGCTGTTTTCGAAGAGAAGAAATGGAGGAATGGCAGTCTCCTTTTCACTTGGATGTCTGATGCCTGTTGTCGGGATCATAATCTTTGGATTTCTGGCATCTGTCCTTATAAAGCCTGTTTTTGTATACCGGTATATGGTTCCGGCCATGCCGTGTATGTGGCTGTCTCTGGCAGTATTTCTGGGAAACAGAAGCTGTGGAGTAGAAGACTTCCTGACGGGATGGGAGAGCAAAGAAAACAGGACGGGACAGAAGGAGAAGAGGAAAAAGGCAGAGTCAGCGGTCATAGCGGCAGTCCTGCTGCTTTTTGTGATAATAGGAGGCTGTGATTTCCGGGCATTCTACGGAAATGAAATGTGGAAGCAGAAGCAGATGAAAGAGGCACAGGAGGTTCTCACGAAACTGTCAGAAGAGGATGCTGTCACGATATTTAATTTTGGACAGCTTCAGGCTGTGATGGCATATTATGAAGGATCGGATTCCTATTTGTGGTATGAGAGGGCAGAAGAGCTGGTAAAGGAACTGTTTCCGGAGGTACATGACCTTGCGGAAGGAGAATTTACTGATGAAGCCGGGATCAGCCAGCTGAAGGAGCTTCTAAAAGAAGGCAGGAGGGTATATTTCCTTGGAAGTGGAAAGGCAAGAGAGGAAATTGTGGCAAAATGGCAGGAAGCAGGAATTTCTGTCAGGGAAGATAGCAGTGCCATGATCGAACGCTACTGGTTTAATCTTTACGCATTAACGATTGACGAAGAGGCAAAACCACGATAAAATAGTACTTAATGGGGGAATTAAAATGAACATTAAGGAAAGCAATCGGGCAGTTTACAGAACAGATGCTGCAGATAACAGAGGCTTTACCCTGGTAGAGCTGATCGTAGTGATGGTCATACTGACGCTTCTGGCGGCCATACTTGTACCAAGCCTTCTTGGTTGGATTGATGAGGCCAAGGGTAAGCAGTACATATTGAGTGCGCGGAGCGTGTATATGTCAGCACAGGCGATCGAGTCGGAGAAGTATGCGGTATGGGATGGTACCATGGCTGGTGCGGATCACAGTCTGACCGATTATGATAAGGAACGGATCCTCAGAATGGCAGATGCAGAGGATGCTCAGATCCTGGATGTATCTTTTGAAAGTGACAGTCTGTCAGAAGAAGGAGCAGCTTCCAATCATGGATACTATACCATTAATGGAATTGTTGTGCAGTATGGAAGCATTACCGTTACCCTGAAAGACGGTATGTGGACAGTTATACAGTAAGATAAGATGAGGATTAGCGGTGTCAATGGCACCGCTATTGTGGTTTAATCAGGGCAAAGAGAGGATTTGCCGGAAAAGAAACGGGGGTCCGGATGGCAAGGTATTATTATGAGGCAAGAAATAAAAAGGGACGTGCAGTTACCGGGGAGATGTCGGCTGTAAGTGAAGAGGAGCTGTATCAGAAGCTGAAGACGGAAGGAAAATATCTGATCGATGCAAGAGATATGCAGGAAAGCAGAAGTTATCATCAGTTATCTCCTCTGATGCTTTCTGAATTTAACAGAGAACTCTCTGATATGCTTGGAGCAGGAGTACCTCTGGTACGTTGTCTGACGATACTTTCCCAGGAGGAGACCAGGAAGAAGAAAGACAGGGAGATTTTGACAGGTGTGCTGAAGGCTGTCAGACAGGGGGAAGCTCTGTCAGATGCCATGGAGCAGCAGAAGGGAGCATTTCCTGCGCTGATGATCCATATGTACCGGGCTGCAGAGAACGGAGGAAACCTGGGTGGTACGGCAATGAGGCTTTCTCTTCATTATGAAAAGGAACATCATCTGGATACCAGGATCAAGGGTGCTGTCACATATCCGAAAATACTGGCAGTTATGTCTGTACTGATGGTGATCTTCATTATGAGCTTTATTCTGCCACAGCTTTCAGAGCTGTTTGATAACATGTCGCAATTACCATTGCCGACGAGGATCCTGTTTGGAATTAGTGACTTTATCGGCACACATGGCATAGGACTGCTGACCGTCCTGATCATTCTGGTGCTGCTTTTCCTCCTGCTTTTCAGGATACCGGCAGTCAGGAGGAAAAGGGATGAATGGAAGCTGAAAATACCGGTCGCAGGAAAGCTTCTGTCCGTGATCTATACGGCGAGATTTGCAAGATCGTTAAGCTCATTGTACCGTTCAGGGCTTCCAATCGTGAATGCCATGCAGATCGCAAGAAGGACGATTGGAAACAGCTATATAGAGGGACAGTTTGATGAAGTGATCAGTCTTCTGAAGGAGGGACACTGTCTCAGTGAGGCAGTAGACCATATCAACGGGTTCAGGAAAAAGCTGTCTTCTGTGATACGTGTAGGAGAAGAAAGCGGTGATATGGCTGTCATGCTGGATTCATTGGCAGATGCCTTTGATTATGAGTCAGAGATGGCAACGGGACGGCTGATCAGCTATCTGGAGCCGGCACTTATCATAGGTATGGCTGTTATCATCGGGTTTATCATGATCGCAGTGATGATGCCGATCTATGATTCCTATTCAGCAATCGGTACCAGTGTATATTATTAATTGGAAAAAGGGGTGAAGGTATGGAAGTCATTCTGTATTTGTCAAATCAGCTTGTCCAGGCAGTGGAAGTAAAGAAAAAGGGAAGAAAGATCATGGCCCGCAGGGTGTGGCAGGAAGAAGCACCGGGCGGCAGCATAATCAATGGAATTATTACAGATGAAGAAGCATTTCTTCCGTTTATCAAAAACTTCTTTTCCAGAAATAAGATCCCGTCGAGGGAAGTGGCACTGGTGATCGGGAGCAGTCAGTTTAACCATAAGGTTATGGAGTTTCCAAGGCTTTCTGACAGAGAGCTGCGGAAGCTGATCGAAAGGGAATTTGCTGAGAATAAAAAAGAAGATATCCTGTATTCCTATTATGTGCTGGAGAAAAAGGGAAGGAAGGGGATGCAGAAGATCATGGCAGCTGCTGTCAGTAAGGAGTTTCTGCTTTCCTATCTGGAATTGTTCAGAAAGGCCGGAATAGGACTTGGCTCTATTGATTCGGAAACGGGAAGCCTTGTATGCCAGTTTTCCCATTCTCCGGAGATACAGAAACAGACCTGCCTTGTCCAGGTACTGGACGGACAGGAGGTGGGAAGCTATCTTTTTGACGGAGGCGTTTATTTTTATTCCCAGAAAAACAGGCTTTTCAGGACAGAAACAGAGGAAGAGCTGGCAGAAGAGCTTATAGCGATCCAGGGGAAGCTGTCACAGTTTGCATCTGCCCAGAAGCTGCAGGAGCCTCTTGAGAAATTCTATATCTGCGGACAGGGAGCGGCAGTGCTGAAAAGAGAAAAGCCTGAGCTTGACTGCTACCATGCAGATAAGGTGGTCTGCCCTGGACGGTCTATGAAGAAGAAACCGGATTTTATCTATCCGGCAGGAATCCTTCTTCAGGAAGAAAAAGGTACTTCCTTTTTGGAACAGATCAAAAGAGAACAAAAGAAGAAAAAGAAGCAGTATGAGAGATTCATGCTTTGTCTCCCGTCCCTGTGTGTGCTGGTACTTGTCCTTGCAGCGGCAGCCGGCCTTGGCGGCAGCTATTACAGAAATCTGGAGAAGCTGTACCAGATACAGGAAACGATGGGAAATGAAGAGCTTGCCGAAAAGAAAGCCAGCTATGAACTGTCTATGACAAAGGTGGAGACGATGAAGGTGAGAATCAGGGATGCACAGGAAGCATGGGAGAAGCTGATGAGCTATCCAACCTTTGACGCTTCCATATGGAGAGAGATTACAGGCAGTATGGGAAATGGAATTACAGTGGAACTGAAGAATTTTAACCGGGACAGCGGTGTGATAGGAATGAATGCTTCGGCAGCAGATCCAAGACAGATCAGCGGCTTCATTGCGGCATTACAGGAAAAAGATATTTTTGAATCAGTAGAGTACAGCGGCTATACCTATGCAGATAGCACAGAAAGCTATACGATCCATGTGGTCTGCTGTCTGACAGAGGGTGCAGGAAGATAAGGGGGAGAACCATGAATATGACAATAACAGAAAGTGATAAAAGGCTTCTTTCCTTCCTGGCGGCAGTTCTGCTCCTTCTTCTGCTTGCTTTTCTGGTGCTGCGTCCGCTGGCAGATAAAAACAGTGATCTGAAAAGACAGATCACTGCGGCGAAGGATCAGGAAGTGGTAATGGATCTTGGAGCAGCCCTGGCTGAGGATGCAGGAACGGTAGAAGAAGAAACCGGGGAACAGCTAGAGGAAACCCTGAAGAGATATTATCAGAACCTGCAGAGCCAGGATGCGGAGAAGATGGTAACGACACTTCTTTTAAATCACAGGATGCAGATAAAGAATCTGACGGTGACCATGCCGGATACGAAAAGTGATCTGAAATGGTACCAGTACTCAGAAAAGGCAGCAACAGAAATAGCTGGGGAGGAAAAGATCGAAGGCCAGACAGGTATTTATGCTGTCAGGGTGCTTGGAGGTGCAGAGGGGAGCAGGGCAGATATGTTAGCTCTGCTTACCGATATATCAGAAAACTACCCGGCGATCAGTATTGCAGCTGTTGAATGGGTGGAAAATACAGGGAGTCTGACTCTGACATTGGAAATTTATATGTGTAAGTAATAATAGCTGGAGGTCACAACATGGAAACAATAACCGGCAAAAATTTAAAAATCGGAGATGTACTGATCGAACAGGGGTATCTGACAGAAAAGGATCTGGAAAAGGCGCTGCTGGTACAGAAAAGCAGTGACGGAAAAAGGCTTGGAGAGGTGCTGATCGAACAGGGATACATAACAGAAAACCAGATGCTGCAGGCTATGGCTGCCAAGATGGATTGTCAGGTAGTAGACATTGACAATCTTTCTGTTGACATTGTGGCAGTTGGCAGGATCCCGAGACAGGCTGCAGAAAAATACGGGATCCTTGCTGTAGGAAGTGAAGGGGGAAGGCTGAAGGTTGTTGTCAATGATCCATTAAATTTTTATGGTCTTGAAGATGTCAGACAGATCACAGGGCAGGAATTAATGATCTATCTGTGTGAAAAGGCTTCTCTTGTACGGGCGATCCGGTATTATTATACGGAAATCTCAGCGAAGAATGCAGCACTTAAGGCAAATGAGAATATACAGCCGGATATAGAAGAGATGGAGATCGAGGACGGAGATGATGATACGCCTGTGATCAATCTTCTGAACAGCCTGATCCAGAGGGCATACAGTACAGGAGCCAGTGATATCCATATAGAACCCTTTGAGGATAAAACCTTAGTCAGAATGAGGATTGATGGCACGATCATAGAATATGTGACACTGAAGAACAGTGTCCATAATTCACTGATCGCCAGGATCAAGATATTGTCTGAGCTGGATATTGCAGAAAGAAGAAGACCGCAGGATGGCCATTTCAGAAGCAGACAGCCGGATGGATATCTGAATGTCCGTGTTTCCATTATTCCGACAGTATTTGGTGAAAAGGCTGTTCTTCGTTTGCTGTCAGGGAATACCAGGATTGACCACAGTGATACCATGGGAATGCTTCAGGAGGACTATGAACGGTTTTCCAGAATGCTGCATTCTCCAAATGGCATCATATATCTGACAGGACCTACAGGATCGGGTAAGACTACTACCTTATATATGGTTCTGGAAGAGCTTTCCCAAAAGAATGTGAATATTTCCACGATCGAGGATCCTGTAGAAAAGAATATCTACAAAGTGAATCAGATGCAGGTAAATGCTATGGCCGGGCTTACCTTTGAAAAGGGACTTCGTGCTCTTCTGCGTCAGGATCCGGATATTATTATGGTGGGAGAAACAAGAGACAGTGAGACAGCATCTATTTCCGTACGTGCAGCGCTGACAGGACATCTTGTATTTTCAACATTGCATACCAATGATGCAGCTTCCTCTGTAGTGAGGCTTAAGGATATGGGCATGGAGCCTTATCTGGTCGCGAACTCCATGGTCGGGGTGGTGGCCCAGAGACTGATGAGAAAGGTGTGCAGGGATTGTGCTGTTCCTGCTGAGTTGACAGAAAAAGAGGAACGGATACTTGGAGAGAGGGTACCCTATGTAAAAAAGGCATGTGGATGTCCGGCCTGCAATTATACCGGCTACCGTGGCAGGGTTGCTGTACATGAGATCCTTCAGATCGACAGGCAGGTGAGAAGGATGATCATGGAGAATGCGTCATCGGAGGAGATCAAGGAGTACGCAGTTAACAGACAGCATATGAGGACACTGAAGCAGTGTGCCATGCAATATTTACGGGAAGGCATCACAACAGTAGAAGAAGTAGCAAAGGTAGCCTACTATGAAGAATAAAAATGATGGCTTTACGCTGGCAGAGCTGATCGTCAGCCTTGCCATCCTGCTGATACTGGCGTCCCTCGGAATTGTGGGAATATTGTCCTATCAGGACTATGCAGATTTTAAAAGACAGAACAGCTATGCACAGACGCTCTTTGCTGTAGCACAGGCGCAGCTTACCTCCTATAGTGTAAGAGGAACCTTACCGGAGCTTATGGAGGTTTCAGACAGTCCGGTTTCTCTAGGTGGGATCATGACACCGGAGGGAATTACAGCAGATGAAAGTGAAAGGGGACTGTCCGCAAAGCGGAATGGGATCTACTGCCTGACAGGAACGCGGGAAACCTATGAAAAGTATCTGCAGGGAGAGTATAAAGGAAAGACAGATCTGGAAAGCAGACAGTATGAGATGCTATATGGTATATTTGAAAGCTATATGACTGACAGAGCGGTTCTTTCCGCTGCAATCGCACTGGAATATGATCCAAAGACAGGGATCGTCTACAGTGTTCTGTACAGTGACAGAAAGAATTCATTTACCTATACAGCCCAAAATAAAAATGGAAGGGTCAATATCTGTGACAGAAGAGAGGATTACCGCAGTGAATATCTGATCGGATATTATGGCCTGGAATGAAAGGGGGTGCTCCTCTGTGTATAGAAAAAATGAAGGTGTGACGACGATAGTGGTCATCTGTGTCATGGCGATCATTATGGCACTGTCACTGTCTCTTTTTCTGACAGCATCTGTACTGATGAAAAATAGTGCAGGAACGGCAGCACAGGAGCAGTGCCGGATCCTGGCTGTGAGTCTTTCAGAAGAGATTGAAAAGCAGCTTACGTCAGAGAAAAACCATTATGAGGATCAGCTGTCAGAGGACATGGACCGGGCAGAAAATGTGAGACAGACTTCCCTGTGGCATTATGTCAGGGATGAGATCCGGAGCGGAAGCTGGCCTTATTATGAAGAAAATGGGGATCAGATCCACAGCAGGGAAAATGCATTCCGTGTTTTTAACATGGAAAATACTGGCATTGCCGGAGAAATTGCAGATACAGCCCTTACCTTATACTGGACAACGAGCGGGGAGAATACTGCTCCGGAGAAGCTGACCATATTGACAAGAGTTACAGTCAAGGAAAAGACCTGCGTGATCACGGACGTCTATCGTCTTAGCTCATCAGGCGGGAACGGCTATGAAAGCTGGAGGTGGGAACATGAAAGCAGAAGCTAGGGAGGATAACAGAGGTACCTCCATGATCACAGTGATCATATCCTTTGCGCTACTGATGATTTTTGTAACAGCTTTTTTTAAAGTACAGAAGGTATCGCAGAATATGATGATGGATGCCAGGGATATGCAGATAAATAACCGGGAGCTGGTGGAGTCCTTTTATCTCTCACAGATGCAGGGCAGTGCAGCCTCTGGAGACGGGAAGCTTGTCTTTTCTGGAAAGGAGGGCAGCTTTTATATTGATGCCGCACTTTATCGGGCACAGAAGGACGGGCTTTCCGGCGTGATCTATTATTATGGCACGGAGGAAAAGACGGCAGAGGAAGGGGCGGAAGCAGGTGAAGAAGCTGAAGAATAATAATGCAGGCATTACTCTGGCGGAGCTTGTTGTTACCTTTGCCCTGATGGGGATATTCCTGACAGCGGCAGCCGCGGTGATCTCATCCAGTATCATGGTACATGCGCAGCTGTCCGGAACCATGTATGCTTCTACTGTCAGCGAAACGCTCCTTGATAAGGTGACGGGAGAACTGGCAGGAGCCAGGGCAGAAGAAGAGGAGGCGATCCGGATCGGACGGGTTTACCGGGATGGCGAGGATCTTGGGGAAGGAGTTTCCTTTTATGACAGGGAAGGAAATCCTGCCTGCTTTTTCGTTGAGGACGGACTTCTTGTTATGGAAGGAAAAGACTATTTCACACTGGATGAAAAGGCCTATATGAGTTACAGGATCACAGGATTTTCCGTAGAGCAGCTGGAAGGTAAAAATGTGCTGAAGGTAACATTGTCACTGAAAAATCTGAAAAACGGATTTATTTATACCAGTGACAGAACTACTAGGTGCTATTGCTTTTCATCAGATGATTTTAAAAAAATAACCAGTACTGATATGGATCTGAATAGTTTATGAAAGAACAGCCATACTAATAAATGCAACTATGAGCAAAACGAATCAGGAGGTTTAGTAGTATGGCAGATTTAAAATGTGGAGTAACGAACTGCGGCTATAATAAGGATAGCTGCTGCTGTAAAGGTGATATCTGTGTGGGTGGTGAGCGTGCGGAAAATGCGGATTCTACCTGCTGTGAAAGCTTTACAGACGGAAAGAAGGACAGCTTTACAAGTGCACTGGAGCATCCGAGCAGAATGATCAGCATAGACTGTGAGGCTGTGAAATGTATGTACAATGAAAATTACAGGTGCAGTGCGGAGCATGTAGATATCAGGGGCTGCGGTGCCAAGGGCTGCAGGGAAACCTCATGCGCTACCTTTAAAGAGAAATAGAAATAAGGAAAATGTGTGAAAGGTAAAAGAGAAAGGGTAGTTTCAGCCAGGGAACAGACAGGGTCAGATCGTACGGGCATGAGATTACCTTTTCTGCTTTGTTGCATTTTTGTTACAAAATTATGAAGATATGTCTTGAACGAAAGTACTATTTGTGATTAAATAGAGTTGTTGGCATTAACGGCGATTTATGGAGAATGATATGAAGATCAGAAAATGGGGGCGCAGGGGGATCTGTGTGCTGGCAGCGCTGATGCTGTTTGGTATCTGTGGATGTAAGAAGGAAGTTGTGACGGTGACGTCTTCTCTTGATGGGGAGGAAGGTTCTGGATACATAGAAATGAAAGAGCTTGAATTAAAGGAAGTGCCGGCAGCAAACGGAAGAGAAGATGTCAGCTACTGTGCAGTGATGATCCCGGAGGGGTATCATGAATCAGAAGAGGTTCCTGGTATGTATGTACATGAAATGGCACCGCTTGATTCCTCCAATATTTATTACAGCTCCTTTGACGGGACGGGAGACGGTTATGTATCAGATTCCCTGACAGAGAAGGAATATCTGAAGATCATGGAGGATGCACTTGAAGAGTCAGGACAGGAAGGAAGCATCCAGATTGAATCCTTTGAGGAAACGAGTCTTGATGAAGTGCCTGCTTACAAGATCAGAAGTACATATCAGCTGGGGGATAATACGATCCAGCAGCTTACCTACCTGGTAATGGCGGAGGATACCTACACGATTACCTACAGCCAGGCAGATGATGATGAATTGATGGCGGATTTTGACGTATCAGACGGGGAGATCCGGCTGGTCAAAGATGATGAGGTACAGACAGCAAGTAATAAATAAAATTAGGTGTTGACATCTGAAATACAGGATGTTATATTATATAAGCGTGTGAGGAACACATAAACAAGCAGAGTATCCACTCTCACCCTGTGGCAAATGGGCTGACAGGTGTACACAAAGTTCCGGACCATGGATGAAGGCTGCAGAGAACTGCAGGATTGGTCAGGTGATTGTTCAGTGGATAGTTATGCTATCCACTTTTTTCTTGTAGGAGGGAAAAACCATTAGCGAATTATTCATTAACGAACAGATCAGAGACAAGGAAGTACGTGTGATCGGGGAGAACGGTGAGCAGCTTGGCATCATGTCATCAAGGGAAGCACTTCAGCTTGCAGAAGAAGCAGGGGTTGACCTTGTGAAGATAGCACCTACAGCGAAGCCGCCAGTTTGTAAGATTGTGGATTATGGCAAGTTCAGATATGAACAGGCCCGCAAGGAAAAGGAAGCCAAGAAGAAACAGAAGGTGATCGATGTAAAGGAGATTCGTTTATCCCCCAACATTGATACCAACGACCTGAATACCAAGGTGAATGCAGCCAAGAAATTTTTGCAGAAGGGCGACAGAGTTAAGGTGACATTACGTTTCAGAGGACGTGAGATGGCACATATGGCATCCAGTAAGCACATTCTGGATGATTTTGCACAGGCACTTGCAGATGTCAGTGTAGTAGAGAAGGCGCCTAAGGTAGAAGGAAGAAGTATGACCATGTTTTTAACTGAGAAGCGGTAATCGTCAGTTAAAATAGATGAATGCCGGAAGACGGCAGTCAGTAAGAAATCACACTGAAATACAGGAGGAATCAGTTATGCCAAAAATGAAAACCAGCCGTGCTGCTGCAAAGCGTTTTAAAGCTACAGGAACGGGTAAATTAAAAAGAAGTAAAGCTTACAAGAGCCATATCTTAACCAAGAAGACGACTAAAAGAAAGAGAAACTTAAGAAAAGCTGCAGTTACAGATGCAACCAATGTAAAGAATATGAAGAAGATTCTGCCCTACTTATAAGTAAGGGTGGGTACTGATAACAGCCGTAAGGAGGAAATAAGAAATGGCAAGAATTAAAGGCGGTATGAATGCCAAGAAAAAACATAACAGAGTATTAAAGCTTGCAAAGGGCTACAGAGGAGCCAGAAGCAAACAGTATAGAGTAGCCAAGCAGTCCGTAATGAGAGCACTTACATCTTCTTATGCAGGACGTAAGGAGAGAAAGCGTCAGTTTAGACAGTTATGGATCGCACGTATCAATGCTGCAGCAAGACTGAACGGATTGTCCTATAGCAAATTCATGTATGGACTGAAGACTGCTGGAGTAGATATCAACAGAAAGATGCTTGCTGAGATGGCAGTAAATGATGCAGAGGGATTCAAGACTCTTGCAGAGCTTGCAAAGAAGAACATCGCATAAAGCAGAAAACAACAAAGGCCTTATCAGAAATGGTAAGGTCTTTTTTTAAAAGTGAAAGTGAGAGATGATTATGAGAGCTTTTGAAAAACTGGAACCCCGGGATGTATTTTACTATTTTGAGGAAATCTGCATGATCCCGCACGGATCAGGTAATTTGCAGCAGATCAGCGATTATCTGGTTTCCTTTGCAGAGGAACATCATCTGGCACACTGCAGGGATGAATATGGGAATGTGATCATGGTAAAGGAGGCATCAGAAGGCTATGAAGATCATGCACCTGTGATGCTTCAGGGGCATATGGATATGGTAGCTGTGAAAAAGCCGGACTGCGATATTGATATGAAGACAGAAGGTCTCCGGATACAGGTAGATGGTGACCGTGTTTACGCAGAGGGAACCAGCCTTGGTGGGGATGACGGGATCGCAGTAGCCTATGGGCTGGCACTGATGGCAGGAAATTATAAGCATCCGAAAATTGAGCTTGTGATCACGGCAGAGGAAGAGACTGGCATGGACGGTGCAAGAGGAATTGATCTGTCTGGCTGTCAGTCAAGAAAACTGATCAATCTGGACTCGGAGGAGGAAGGTGTTTTTCTGGCAGGCTGTGCAGGCGGAGCCAGAGTGAATTATAACGCTTTACTGACACCGGTAATGCAGAAGGGGACAGTGTACAGGGTTACTGTAGACGGACTCCTCGGTGGCCATTCTGGTGCCGAGATCGACAAGGAAAGAGGAAATGCGATCTGTATCCTTGGAAGAGCCATGAAGGAGCTGGAAGAAGCAGGACTTTCTATTGCGCTTTGCAATATTGATGGAGGACTGGCTGATAATGCCATTCCTAGACAGGCAGAGGCTGTATTTCTGGTCACAGGTTATAAAGGAAATGGAGAGGAAAAAGATAATCTGGAGAAAGTAGTGGAGAAGCTTGAAGAAGGTCTGGCCACGGAATATAGAAAAAAAGATCCGGGTGTGAGGCTTCAGACGGAGATCCTGGATACAGAAGAAAGAATGGCATTATCAGAAGAAGACAGCAGGCGTCTGGTCAATCTGATCTGTATGCTGCCTTATGGTGTGCAGGCTATGAGCAGCTCCATGAAGGGACTTGTAGAGACATCACTGAACCCCGGAGTGATCTCACTGAAGCAGGGACAGCTTCATGTGGGAATTTCAGTCAGAAGCTCCGTTGACAGTGCAAAACAGGGACTGTTTGACAGACTTTCTGCGCTGGCACAGTTAGCAGGAGTGGAAATGGAGATCACCGGAAATTATCCGGGCTTTGCCTATAAAGAGGATTCTCCACTTTGTAGTAAGATGTCAGAGGTTTATGAAAACATGTATGGCAGAAGACCGGAGGTTATGGCAATCCATGCAGGCCTTGAGCTTGGTTTTTTTGCCGGAAAGATCAAAGGACTTGACTGTATTTCCATGGGACCGGATATGAAGAATATCCATACCACAGAAGAGGAGCTGAGCGTTTCTTCTGTAAAGAGAGTATGGAAATATCTGCTGCAGTTACTGGAGGAAATGTAAATGGAGCTTGGAAAGGGAAATATGAAAAGAATCAAAGGACTGATCCTTTTTGCAGGGATCGTGGTGCTTGTGCTGCTCAAGTTTGATATGCTCGTGTCTGCGCTGAAGCTGTTTTTGCAGATGCTGTCACCATTTATTATGGGTGGTGCGATGGCATTTATCCTGAACCTGCCCATGAGGTTTTATGAAAAGAAGCTGTTCAGGAAACAGTATGCGGATCAGAGGAAGCAGAACAAATACGAGAAAAAAAAGAGGCCGGTTTGTCTGACACTTGCACTGCTTTCCGTGATCCTTGTGATCGCCGTGGTGACAGGAACGGTGATCCCGCAGCTCATTTCTACAGGAAAGGTACTGGCACAGGAAATACCGGTATTCTGGGATAATCTGATGACATCAGCAGAGCGGTTCTTTACGGATAATGCAGAGCTTGAGAAGCAGCTTAAGTCATTGGAAATCCCGGACATCAACTGGGATTCCATGCTGCAGGCAACAGGAAACTTTCTGAAAAATGGAATGGGAAGTCTGGCTTCAACCACATTTTCTGTTGCTGGAAGTATTGTCAGTGGTGCAGTAAATTTCTTTATTGCGTTGATCTTCTCCCTATATATTTTAGGACAGAAGGAAAAACTGGGAGATCAGGCAGAAAGGATCCTCAGAGCTTATATTAAGCCTAAGGTATACCGCAGTGTCAGAAAGATTGCTGTTCTTCTGAATCAGAATTTCAGTAACTTTATTACCGGACAGTGCCTGGAGGCAGTAATCCTGGGAACAATGTTTGCTGTGACTATGACGGTATTCCGTTTTCCCTTTGCCCTGATGATCGGTGTTCTGATTGCCTTTACGGCGCTGATTCCCATTGTGGGAGCCTTCCTTGGCTGCGCTGTCGGTGCATTTCTGATTCTTGTTGACAATCCGATGAAAGCAGTGGCATTTGTGGTATTATTTCTGATCCTGCAGCAGATCGAAGGAAATCTGATTTATCCCCATGTGGTTGGTAATTCGGTAGGCCTGCCATCTATCTGGGTTTTGGTAGCGGTCACCATCGGTGGAAGCCTTATGGGAATTGTGGGAATGCTTATTTTTATCCCATTGTTGTCTACAGGGTATGCACTGCTCCGGGAGGATGTCAATAAAAGAAATCAAATGGAGCCGGAAGGTACTGGGGAAGGAGTGAAAATAAAGGAAGGAAAGAAAAAGGGGCTGCCGCACTAGTAATTCAATAGTGCGACAGCCTCTTTATTTTACAGATAGGGATTCTGGTTCTGATCCTGGTAAGGGTTCTGTGAAGAATCCTGCCAGGAAATCTTATTTTTCAGTGCATAAAAAAGCTGTGCATTGGTCAGGTTCTGGTAAGGTGCTACATAGAAGATGTTCAGAATACAGCAGGTAAGGGCACCCAGAAAAGCCCAGCCAATGAAAGAAAGATCGAGTACGAAGGTGTTCCATTTGTCTCCATCCATCATCTGTTTGGTGGCAGCAAAAGCATCATCCTTACTGATTGAAGGATCCTCTGCGAGCAGATAGGGGATCATACGGTATTCATAGTCTTTGATAATACCGGGGATGATAAGGAGCAGACTCCACAGGGCAGTAAAAAGATCCCTGAAAAACATGATCTTCACTACATTTAAATAGGAAGAACTGAATACAAAGGCCACATCACTGAGCGAAGTCGGCTGTTTGCCACAGCGGATAAAATAACGCTGACAGCCCACCAGAAGGGGATTAAAAACAAAAACCTTCAGTAGTGAAGTGATGATCCACATAATAAATACAACAACGAGGGCAATAGAAAGTCCGACCAGAAGCGCCTGCAGATTCCCCGGTGATGAAAGAGTATCCTGCAGATCAGAGAAATCTGCGGAGCTGTTACTGGTGGATGAAGTGGCACCGGAAGAAGATCCGCTTCCGCTGACAAACATAAAGATCAGGGAAATCAGAACTGTTTTCCAGTAGTTTACTTTTAAAATTTCTTTGGCACGTGATTTGAGGTCTGCTCTTGACCACATAATGAATTCCTCCCATAGTTTATAATCTGTCTGGTCACTGTAATGCGAGACCATAACAGAAAGTATTATAGCATAGAATAATGATGCTGGAAAAGAGGATTTGGGAAGAATGAAGAGAAATTGAGAGAAGCAGTAAAGAAAGTGTTTGAAAAGAACAAAAAATTCTGAAAAATATTTCAAATTAGGACTTGACTTTTAATGATCGCACATATATAATGAATCTTGCGTTTCGGGGTGTGGCTCAGGTGGTAGAGCGCTACTTTAGGGAAGTAGAGGCCGCAAGTTCAAGTCTTGTCACTCCGACTTGGTAACCTCACAGTATTTAGGAAATAAGTACTGCGAGGTTTTTTGTTGTTTGCTTTTTGGTTGACAATATTTCTGATATGAGATAGGATAGCATTTGAAAAAAATTAGGAAGTTGATGGGAATGAGTTTTCCCAGGAGGAGGAATATTATGAAAAAGCTGATTAGTTTAACACTTGCAGCAGCCATGACAATGTCTCTTCTGGCAGGATGTGGATCAAACAGCAGTGCAGGTACAGACAGCGCTGACGCATCAGCAGAGACCTTTAAGATCGGTGGTATCGGACCGATCACCGGAGCAGGTGCCGTTTATGGTATCGCAGTTAAGAATGGTGCTGAACTGGCAATCAAGGAGATCAACGAGGCAGGCGGTATCAACGGATACCAGATTGAGTACAATTTCCAGGATGATGAGCTGGATAATGAGAAATCAGTAAATGCTTACAATACCTTAAAGGACTGGGGCATGAACATGCTGGTTGGTTCTGTAACAAGTGGATGCTGCGTAGCAGTTGCAGCAGAATCCAAGAATGACAATATGTTCCAGATCACACCTTCAGGATCTTCTGTAGATTGCATTGAAGGAAATGACAATGTATTCCAGGTATGCTTCACAGACCCTAATCAGGGTGTTGGAGCAGCAGATTATATTGGAGGGAATAATCTTGCAAGCAAGGTAGCAGTTATTTACGATAGTTCCGATGTATATTCTTCAGGTATTTATGCAAAGTTCAAAGAGGAAGCAGCAACACAGAACTTTGAGATTGTTTCCGAAGAAGCTTTCACAGCTGATAATAAGACAGACTTTTCTGTACAGCTTGCCAAGGCACAGGAAGCAGGAGCAGAGCTCGTATTTCTTCCTATCTATTACACAGAGGCATCTCTGATCCTGAAGCAGGCAGATTCCATGGGGTATGCACCTAAATTCTTTGGATGTGACGGACTTGACGGTATTCTTGGTGTAGAGAACTTTGATACCAGCCTGGCAGAAGGCGTTATGCTGCTGACACCGTTCGCAGCAGATGCACAGGATGATCTGACAAAGAAGTTTGTAAGTGCATATGAGACTGCTTACAATGATACTCCGAACCAGTTTGCAGCAGATGCCTATGATGCAGTATATGCAATCAAGGCAGCAGCAGAAAAAGGCGATGTAGCACCTTCAGATGGTGTTTCAGGAATTTGTGACAAGATGAAAGCAGCTATGCAGGAGATCACGGTCGACGGACTGACAGGTGAGGGTATGAACTGGGCAGCTGATGGTACAGTAAATAAGGCACCTAAGGCAATGGAGATCAAGAATGGTGCTTATGCATTAGTTCAGTAAGCTTATGATGTAGTCAAAGAGGGTTACAGGTTGTAACCCTCTTTTTCTTTTTCAGGATTCTATTGTGTTTATAGGACAAAAGCGCACTTGCATTATATCAGGAAGATTTGCTATAATAGCAGGGAATATTGTGAATTATACTTGTATACATTGTATGTGTAAAACGACGGGAAAGGATACGGTATTATTATGAGTTTTATTTCGTATTTAATTAATGGAATCAGCCTTGGAAGTGTATATGCCATCATTGCACTGGGTTATACCATGGTATATGGAATTGCCAAGATGCTGAATTTTGCCCATGGTGATGTTATCATGGTTGGAGCTTATACTATATTTGCAGCAGTAAGTATGGCAGGTATGCCCCCGGCCGTAGGTATTCTGCTGTCAGTTCTGGTATGTACAGTCCTTGGGATTGCCATAGAAGCAGTTGCATACAGGCCGCTCCGTCAGGCGGCTTCCTCTCTTGTCGTACTGATCACAGCTATTGGTGTCAGCTATTTTCTGCAGAATGTGGCGCTCCTGATCTTTGGTGCGAATACAAAGGCATTTACGTCTGTGGTAACAGTTCCTGCCATTTCACTGGCTGGTGGACAGATCATTATCACAGGAGAAACGATCGTAACTATCATTTCATGTATTGTGATCATGGTGGGACTTACGTTATTTGTAAATAAGACAAAAGCAGGACAGGCCATGCAGGCAGTTTCCGAGGACAGAGGAGCCGCACAGCTGATGGGTATCAATGTAAATGGAACGATCTCACTGACATTTGCGATTGGTTCTGCACTGGCGGCAATTGCAGGTATGCTGCTCTGCTCATCTTATCCGGCACTGACACCATATACGGGATCCATGCCAGGTATCAAAGCATTTGTGGCAGCTGTATTTGGAGGGATCGGTTCTATTCCGGGGGCACTGATCGGTGGAATCATTCTTGGTGTCATTGAAATTTTAAGTAAGGCATATATTTCTTCCCAGCTTTCAGATGCGATTGTATTTCTTGTGCTGATATTGGTGCTGTTGGTAAAACCTACAGGTATCCTTGGCAAGAAGATTCAGGAAAAGGTGTAGGGGGAATAAGCAGATGAAGATGACAAAAGATTTTAAAGAGAATCTGATCACATATGGAATTGTGATCGTTGCATTTATTATAGTAGAGATCATGACGGCAACAGGGAGCATATCCAGCCTGATGAAGGGGCTTCTTGTTCCTTTGTGTGTTTATGTGATCCTGGCGATTTCTTTAAATCTGACAGTTGGTATTTTGGGAGAGCTGAGTCTTGGACATGCCGGATTTATGTGTGTGGGTGCGTTTACCGGTGCATTTTTCTCAAGGTGTATGGAAAATGTGATTACTGTTGCACCTGTCAGATTTACGCTGGCAATCCTGATCGGTGCAGTATGTGCGGGTCTGATCGGACTTCTGATCGGTATGCCTGTTCTGCGGTTAAAGGGAGATTATCTTGCGATTGTTACGCTTGCATTTGGTGAGATCATCAAAAATGTGATCAATGTTATTTATGTAGGAAAGGATGCAAACGGTATCCATATTTCCATGAAGGATGCGGCATCAATGAGTATGGAAAGTGATGGAGATCTCATTATTAATGGTGCACAGGGAATTACAGGAACACCCAAGGATTCCAATTTTATAGTAGGAACGATACTGATACTGATCACACTGTTTATCGTATTGAACCTGATCAAATCCAGGGATGGACGTGCGATCATGTCGATCAGGGATAATCTGATTGCAGCGGAGTCAGTAGGGATCAGGATTACCAGGTATAAGCTGATGGCTTTTTCCATTTCTGCGGCACTGGCTGGTGTGGCAGGTGTCCTGTATGCGCACAATCTGAACAGTCTGATGGCAACACCGAAGAACTTTGGATATAATATGTCGATCACCATCCTGGTATTTGTCGTACTTGGTGGGATTGGAAATATCAGGGGATCCATCATTTCAGCAGTTATCCTGACATTGCTTCCGGAACTTCTCAGGGGTATGAATGATTATCGTATGCTGATTTATTCTATTGTACTGATAGTGATCATGCTCTTTAACTGGAGTCCTAAGCTTGTAAATCTTCGTAAAAAGTATTCGCTTAAAGGGCTGTTTGGCGGAAAAGTAAAGGAGGTAAAATAATATGTCTGCAATATTAGATGTACAGAATTTGAGTATCTCCTTTGGAGGGCTGCATGCAGTAGATGATTTTCATATTACAATTGAAAAGGGACAGCTCTATGGACTGATCGGACCGAACGGTGCCGGTAAGACAACGGTATTTAATCTTCTGACGGGGGTTTATAAGCCCGATGAAGGGATTATCAGACTGGATGGGCAGGATATTACAGGCCGCAGCACGATAGAAGTAAATATGGCAGGGGTTGCCAGAACTTTTCAGAATATCAGGTTGTTTAAGAATCTTTCAGTACTGGATAATGTTAAAGTTGGTCTGCATAATCATTTCCGGTATTCTACGCTGGAGGGGATGCTGCGTCTTCCCAGATACCATAAAGTAGAAAAGGAAATGAATGAGCGGGCAATGGAGCTTCTGAAGGTATTTGACCTGGATGGCCAGGCAGATTTCCTTGCATCAAATCTCCCTTATGGAAAACAGCGTGAACTGGAGATTGCAAGAGCACTTGCCACACAGCCAAAGCTTCTGCTCCTGGATGAGCCTGCAGCGGGCATGAACCCGAATGAAACGCAGGATCTGATGAAAACGATCCGTTTTGTGAGGGATAATTTTGATGTATCGATTCTGCTCATTGAACATGATATGAAGCTTGTTTCCGGTATTTGTGAAAAACTGACAGTTTTGAATTTTGGCCGTGTGCTTGCACAGGGAGATACCAGTGAAGTGTTAAATAACCCTGAGGTTATTACAGCATATCTTGGTGAATAGGGGGATAAGGGCATGGCATTGTTAGAGATAAAAGATCTGGAAGTAAGTTATGGTATAATAAAGGCGATCAAGGGGATATCCTTTGATGTTAACGAAGGAGAGGTCATTGCGCTGATCGGAGCAAATGGGGCAGGAAAGACAACGATCCTGCATACGATCACCGGGCTGATCACGGCTGACAGGGGAACTGTGCAGTTTGAAGGTAAGGAAATTACTAAAGTACCGGCTCATAAGATTGTAGGAATGGGCATGGCTCATGTGCCGGAAGGAAGAAGAGTATTTGCTAATCTTACAGTATTACAGAATCTGAAGATGGGTGCTTATACAAGGAAGGACAAAAATGAAATAGAGAAGACACTGGAAACAGTTTATACGAGATTTCCAAGACTGAAGGAACGTCAGAATCAGATGGCTGGTACATTGAGTGGTGGTGAGCAGCAGATGCTTGCCATGGGAAGGGCATTGATGTCCCATCCCAAGATCATACTGATGGATGAACCCTCCATGGGACTGTCACCTATTTTTGTAAATGAGATTTTTGATATCATCCAGAGTGTCAGTGCCAGTGGAACAACAGTACTTCTGGTGGAACAGAATGCCAGGAAAGCACTTTCCATTGCTGACAGAGCATATGTACTGGAAACAGGAAATGTCGTACTGGAAGGAAAAGCAGATGAACTTCTGCATAATGATGCGATCAAGAAAGCGTATTTAGGGGAATAGACAGGGGGAACAGAGTTATGGATAAGAACATTGTAATCACGATTGCCAGACAGTATGGCAGCGGAGGAAGAACGATTGCACAGATGCTTTCAGAAAGACTGGGGATCCATTATTATGATAAGGAATTATTAAGGCTGGCATCAGAAGACAGCGGGATCAATGAAGATCTGTTCAGAAATGCAGATGAAAAGATCAAGAATACAAAGCTGTTCAAGATTGCACACAGTGTATATCATGGAGAACTGATCCCTCCGGAAAGTGAAGATTTTACTTCCATGGAGAACCTGTTCAATTATCAGGCAAAGATCATCAAGAAGCTGGCAGAGCAGGACGAATCCTGTATTATTGTTGGCAGATGTGCAGAATATGTACTGAAGGATTATGATAATGTACTGAGTGTTTTTATCCATGCACCCAAGGAGTACTGCCTGGAACAGGCAGCCAAGAAGCAGAGCATGAGTCCAAAGGAACTAGAAAAGTATGTTCAAAAGGTAGATAAGCGCAAAGCAGATTATCACAGGTACTATACCGGACTGGAGTGGACAGATGCGAGGAACTATGATCTTTGTCTTGACAGTTCCAAGCTTGGATTTGAAAGATGTGTAGATGAGATCATAGCTTATATGAACGTCAGATTTCAAGACTGATGTAAAGGAATTGGTACTGTGATAGAGAAAGATAAGTTTCACATTTTTAACTATATAAAAAAAGAAGAGTACTGCGCCAGCATGGATGGTATGAGATATATGCTGAAAAAGCATAAAAAAAAGGTACAGGAAGAGGACAACGAGGAGGAAAAGGAGATTCTTCTTGTGACGATCTGGCCGGAGCCATGCTGCTATGCCAAAACACCGGAAGAAAAGAAACAGCGGATGGAATTTGATTTTTCTGCAGATGGGGTGATGGAAGCAGCGGATTGGCTGAACGAACAGTATATGCAGCAGAAGCCTTTGTGGGATCTTTCTAAAAAGCTGGTTTAAAATACTGGCAGGGAATCTGTTTTTTACCTTGAAATGTTAACCGAAAATGCTTTATAATGAAAAAGCAGTTGACATAAAGCAGGTATGGAAATACGATACAGGACAGGAGATGAAGCTATGTCAGCAATTACATTCAGCAATAAAGTATTTGACAGGGAAGTGGCATTTTGCAAGGTGTACAGTCTGGAGAGCAAGGAGAAGCTGGAAAAGCTGTTTTTGAAAAACAGAATTTCCTATTTTATTGAATGGCAGGATAAGACTCTCTGGCAGCGACTTATGAACAAAGATAAAAGCAAGGAAAAGAATGTTTTTACGATTCGGATCAATGAAGCGGATGTAGACAAGGCAAGGGATCTGGTCACAGGGCTTGAGTCTGTGAAGATACGTAAGATGGAACCAAATGAAAAATAAAGGATGCCCCGGCTGGTCCGGGGTATTTTTGTGCTGCCATGCATATGAAAAAGGGATCCGGTGGATCCTTTTGGATTAAAAGGGTGAAGGATAAGAGGAAAGCTATGGAAAAGCAGGAAAAAAGAAATTTTAACGGGAAAAAATATCGGGGGAAACAGACTGACAGCAATAAGGGGAAAAAATCCGGGGAAATGAAAAAGCCTGTACAGAAACAGAAGTCTGTATGTCCGGTATTTGAAAAATGCGGTGGCTGTCAGCTTCTGGATATGCCTTACGAAAAGCAGGTAAAGAAAAAGGAGAAGCAGCTGCAGGAACAGCTGCGGAGCTTTGGCAGGCTGGAACCGTTTATTGCCATGGAGAATCCACTGCATTATCGGCATAAGGTTAAGGCAACCTTTGGCAGAGACCAGAAGGGCAACATCATCTCCGGAAATTACAGGGAAGGAACCCATTATTTGGTGCCTGTGGATAACTGTCTTCTGGAAAACGAAAAGGCAGATGCCATTATCAGGACAGTCAGAAGTTTGTTAAAATCCTTCAAAATCAAAACTTATGACGAGGATACCGATTATGGACTTCTCCGCCATGTGCTGGTTCGGGTCGGACATGCCACCGGAGAAATCATGGTTATACTTGTGTTGGCATCACCGGTTCTGCCATCCAAGAACAACTTTGTGAAGGCTTTAAGGAAGGAACATCCGGAGATCACTACAGTAGTGATCAATGTGAATGATAAACGTACCAGTATGGTGCTTGGAGAGAAGAAAGAACAGGTTATCTACGGCCCCGGTTTTATTCTGGATAAGCTCTGTGCCAAGACCTTTAAGATTTCTCCCAAGAGCTTTTATCAGGTGAATCCGGTTCAGACAGAAAAGCTTTATGGAAAGGCAATCGAGTATGCAGGACTGACTGGAAAGGAAAAGGTACTGGACGCATACTGCGGCACTGGTACGATCGGTCTTATTGCTTCTGGTCATGCCAAAGAGGTAATCGGAGTGGAACTGAACCGGGATGCGGTAAAGGATGCTGTGATCAATGCCAGACAGAATCAGATATCCAATATTCAATTTTATCAGAATGATGCTGGAGTGTTCATGACAGAGCTGGCAGAAAAGAATGAAAAAATCGATGTTGTCTTCATGGATCCGCCGAGAAGCGGAAGCAGCGAGGAATTTCTGACCTCCCTGCTCAGACTCTCTCCCAGGAAAGTGATTTATGTTTCCTGCAATCCAGAAACCCTTGTGAGAGACCTGCAGTTCCTGACAAAGCGCGGATACCGGATGGAGAAGGGCGTGGGAGTAGATATGTTTCCGATGACGGTACACGTTGAGACGGTTGTCTTGCTTTCCAAGGGTGAGGTCGACTCGAAAAAGATTCGGGTTGAGTTCTCTTTGGAAGATATGGATATGTCCGAATTTCAGGATGGGGCAACCTATCCGCAGATCAAGGAGTATGTGTTGGAGCATACCGGGTTAAAGGTGTCCAACCTCTATATCTCACAGATTAAACGAAAATGTGGGATTGGGGTTGGTAAGAACTATAATCTGCCGAAGTCCGAGGATTCCAGACGGCCCCAGTGTCCACCGGAAAAAGAGAAAGCAATCCGAGAAGCATTCAAATATTTTGGGATGATCTAACATCCAGCAAAGTGGAGGTTTCTTATGGATAGGTTGATTTCTTGTGAGTTCAACATGGATAATGCCTGTGTGGAACTGAAATTCTTAGATGGCAGTATGATTGCTATTGATACAATAGCCGTGGAGAATGAGGTTGCTGACAATATGTATCAGCGGTCAGAGCTGGACTATCTAATCTACAATGACCCGATTGGATATGCAGACCTTGTTTTGAACGGAACCCCCGAAATTTATCTAAAAACTGTAACTGAATGTAAACCCTTAGATTAAAACTCAGCCCTCTGCCTTTTCCTTGGCAGAGGGCCGTTTTTTGCTTAACAGTTATTGGGCATCCCTTAATTGCTCTACAACACTGCATTTCGC